>NZ_AZUS01000021.1:81139-168346 GCF_000527195.1 Streptomyces sp. CNH189 | reverse complement strand
CGCAGATCCAGGATCCGGAGATCCGGTGGACGATACTGGGATTGAACCAGTGACCTCTTCCGTGTCAGGGAAGCGCTCTCCCGCTGAGCTAATCGTCCTTGGAGGTGGAGACGGGATTTGAACCCGTGTAGACGGCTTTGCAGGCCGTTGCCTCGCCTCTCGGCCACTCCACCAGGAGTGTAGGAGACCGGGAAGTCCCCTCTTCCTTCGAGCGGACGACGAGGCTCGAACTCGCGACCTCAACCTTGGCAAGGTTGCGCTCTACCAACTGAGCTACGTCCGCCTGTCGTTTCGGTCCGCTTGCGCGTCCCGGCGACGAACTGAACTCTAGCGGATTCCCGGGCCAGCACAAAAACCCGTTTGCGCAGCGTGCTGCGCTGCGCCTGCTCACGGGCGTGGCCACGTCACCGCCACGCGGGCCGCCATAGACTCGTGGCGTGCTCGACCTGCCACCTCTCGCGCGCTTCGGTGACCGTGTCGCCACCGGCCTCGCCGACGTCACCGACGACCCCGCCGCCCTCGACTCCACGGGCTTCTGGGCCGTCGCCGCCGACTTCGAGGGCCGTCTGACCTGCGCCCGGTTCCGGGACGTCCGGGACGAGCCGGTGCCCCGGCCGGGGCCGGGGGCATGGCGGGGGCCCGCGGCCGGTGACTGGGCGTCCTCCCTCGACCGCGGCGCGTACACGGCGGCGGTGCGCCGCATCCGCGACCACATAGCTGCGGGCGAGGTGTACCAGGCGAACCTCTGCCGCGTCCTGTCCGCGCCGGTGCCCCCGGACGCCGACGTGGACGCCCTGACCGCGCTGCTGGCCCGCGGCAACCCGGCGCCGTACGCGGGAACGATTCGGCTGCCCCGGCACGGCGTGGAGATCGCCACCGCGTCCCCCGAGCTGTTCCTGCGCCGTGACGGCCGGGTCGTCGAGTCCGGGCCCATCAAGGGCACCGGCCGGACCGAGGCGGACCTGCTGGAGAAGGACCACGCCGAGAACGTCATGATCGTCGACCTGGTCCGCAACGACATCGGGCAGGTCTGCGCCACCGGCACGGTCACGGTGCCCGACCTGTGCGCCGTCGAGAAGCACCCCGGCCTGGTCCACCTCGTGTCGACGGTCCGCGGCGAGCTGCGGGACGGCCAGGGCTGGCCCGGACTCCTCGGCGCGGCCTTCCCGCCCGGTTCCGTCACCGGGGCGCCCAAGTCCAGCGCGCTGCGGATCATCGAGGTCCTGGAACCGGCACCGCGGGGCCCCTACTGCGGCGGGATCGGCTGGGTCGACGCCGACCGCGGCACCGGTGTGCTCGCCGTCGGCATCCGCACCTTCTGGATCGACCGGGACGCGGACGGCGCGGCCGTACTGCGGTTCGGTACCGGCGCCGGCATCACCTGGGGTTCCGACCCCGAGGGGGAGTGGCGGGAGACCGAACTGAAGGCCTCCCGGCTGCTCGCGGTAGCGTCGGGGACGTACCAGGTGAGCGAAAGGATCCGGACGTGAAGATCTGGCTCGACGGCGCGCTGCGGGACATCGAGTCCGCCCGCGTCTCCGTCCTCGACCACGGACTGACCGTGGGTGACGGCATCTTCGAGACGGTGAAGGCCGTGGACGGCCGGCCGTTCGCCCTCACCCGGCATCTCGACCGGCTGACCCGCTCGGCCCGCGGGCTCGGACTGCCCGACCCCGACCTCGACGAGGTGCGCCGCGCCTGCGCCGCCGTCATCGAGGCCAACCCCGTGCCGCTGGGCCGGCTCCGCCTCACCTACACCGGCGGGCAGGGCCCGCTCGGCTCCGACCGCGGCGACAAGGGCCCCACCCTCGTCGTCGCCCTCAGCGAGACCACCCGCCGCCCCGACTCCACGGCCGTCGTCACCGTGCCCTGGACCCGCAACGAGCGCGGCGCGCTCACCGGCCTGAAGACCACCTCGTACGCCGAGAACGTCGTCGCCCTCGCCCGCGCCCACGAACACGGCGCCACCGAGGCGCTCTTCGCCAACACGGTCGGACAGCTCTGCGAAGGCACCGGGTCGAACGTCTTCGTCGTCCTCGACGGCGAGATCCACACCCCGCCGCTCGCCTCCGGCTGCCTCGCGGGCATCACCCGTGCCCTGGTCGCCGAGTGGACCGGCGCCAAGGAGACCGACCTGCCGCTGGACGTCCTGCGGGACGCCGACGAGATCTTCCTCACCTCCACCCTGCGCGACGTGCAGGCCGTGCACCGCGTCGACGACCGTGAACTGTCCGCCGCCCCCGGCCCGGTGACGGCCAAGGCCATGCGGGTCTTCGACGAGCGGTCCGCGGCGGACATCGATCCGTGAGGGGCCGGAAAACCGGCTGAAGCGGGGGAGCGGAGCGGGTAGAACACCCCTGATGACCACCACCCTGCGGCCGACCGAGCCGCTTCAGCGGAACCCCGACGGGACGCGTTCGCGCCGTTTCCACGTCTGCGTGAACAGCCGTCCCGTCGGTGAGGTGCACCTCGGCACGGACCCGGTCTTCGGCGACGCCGTGGCCCGGATCGTCAGCCTGCGCATCGACGAACCGGACCGGCGGCGCGGCCGGGGCACGGTGGCCGCCCTGGCGGCGGAGGAGGTGGCCCGCACGTGGGGCTGCCGTCGCATCGAGGTCACCGTCCCCGCCGAACCGGGCACCCCCCTCTCCCTCGCCACGGCTCTCGGCTACGTCGTGCGCAACCGGTCCATGGAGAAGGCCCTCGGCGACACACCGCCCGCCCTGCCGGACGGCACGCGCGCACGGCCCATGACCGAGGAGGAGTTCGTCCCCTGGCAGACCGCGAGCTCGGCGGACTACGCCCAGGAGTGGGTCCGGCGCGGGGTGCCGGAGGCCGAGGCACGCGCCAAGGCCGCCTCCGACCAGGCGGCGCTGCTGCCCTACGGCCTCGCCACGGAGGACATGGTCCTCAGCGTCCTCGAGCACGAGGGCGTGGTGGTCGGCACGCTGTGGCTCGCGCTGCGCGGGGAGCGCGCCTACGTGTACGACGTGGAGACCGTGCCGGTGCACCGCGGCCGGGGTCACGGCCGCAGTTTGATGCTCCTGGCCGAGGCCCAGGCCGCCGCCGCGGGCAACGGGGCCGTCGGCCTCAACGTCTTCGCCGGCAACACCCCGGCGGAACGGCTCTACGCATCGCTCGGCTACACGACGACGAGCTACTCGCTGTACAAGCCACTGATGTAACCGCCGCCGGCCCGTCTGCCCGCCGACACCGGTCACGGCCGCCGCCGGAGAGGGCGAGCGGGCCGCCACCGATCACGGCCCCACTCGGTCGGGCCGCGCCGGCGGGGACACCGGTGCGGCGGGATCTCGGCGGGCCGGCAAGAGCGCGCCGATGAGGCTGATTCCGGCGGATCGATCCAGCAGACAGGTGCGGCGGATTCCGGCGAGCCGATCCGGCGGGACATCGGTGCGGCGGGACCCGTTCTCCCGGTACGTGGATCGCAGTGGTGGGCCCGGGTGCCGGGGCGGGATGCCGGTTCAGCCGTACCGGCGTACCCGTCACGGCACCGGGGCAGCCCTGCCTTGTCCACCAGGACCGGAACACTAGGTCCGAGTACTCGTGCAGCCGGCGCGGTGTGCTGCCAGGCGCCGCGGGGCCGGTCAGGCCTCCGGGTCCGCCAGCAGGCGGTCCGTGATCTCCTCGATGCGCGCGCGCAGCCCCTCCTGGCTCTTGCCGCCGTCGAGCCGCTCGCCGCCGATGACATACGTCGGTGTCCCGGTCACGCCGATCGCCTTGCCCTCGGCCTGGTCCGCGTCCACCATCAGGATGTGCCGCCCGTCGATCAGGGCGGTGTCGACCTCCTCGGCGTCCAGACCGAGCTCGCCGGCGACCTCGACCAGGAAGGACTCGCCCCGGCGGTCCAGCTCGTCGAGCCGGTCCAGCACGGCCTCCACGTAGGGCCACCCCTGCCCCTGCTCCCACGCCTCCTCGGCGGCCTGCGCGGCGGCGAAGGCGTGCTTGTGCTTCTCCAGCGGGAAGTGCCGCAGCCGGATCTCCAGGCGGTCGCCGTACCGGGCGCGCAGGGCGCGCAGGTCGTCCAGGGCGGTTCGGCAGTCGGAGCACTGCAGCTCGCACCACACCTCGAGAACGGGGGCGGCGGCGCGGGCGGGGGGGGAGTCACTCATGGTGACAGTCTTCCAGCCGGGCCCCGCGCCACCCAATCCGGGCACGTGGCGGACGGGCGCCGACCGGCACCTGCGGATGATCCGTGACCCGGAGATGTCCCTGATGTCCGCCCCGAGCATGGCCGGGCGGCCCGCGGCGGGTGCAGGATGGAAGGGACGAGAACCACCTCGTGCCCGTACGCACCTGCCCTGGAGGACCGGATGATTGCCGAGACCGTCTGCTCCGCCGTCGCCGCGGCGGGCCTGGGCATCGCGGTGGTCACGGCCTACCGCAAGCGCTACCTCACCGCGACCCGCATCGCCGCGTACGCGCTGGTGCCGCTCGGCCTCGTGATGGCTGGGGTCGTCGACTGGCTCGCGGACACCGCCTTCAGCCCGACCGCCTGGGCCGGCTTCGCCGTGCTGGGACTGTCCTGGGTGCTGTTCGCCACCACCCGCACCGTGGAGCGCCGACGCGGCGGCACCCGTAAGGAACGCAAGGCGGCACGGCAGGCGGCCGCCCCCACGGCCGCGGCACCGGGCGCCTCCGCGCCCGCCCTGGGCCAGGCGGCCCCTCGAGGAGAGAGCCCCGCCCCCCGCCGCGCGCCGGCCTCCCAGGGGGACGACGACTTCAGCGACATCGAGGCCATCCTCAAGAAGCACGGCATCTGACGCCCCTCGGACCACATGCGTCACAGGGGGTTCCCGGACCGCCCGGAAGTGATCACCAACCGAACCGTAGATCGCGGTTTCGGCGTACCGGCGTGCTTTCCGTGAGTGTTGATCGCGTGGCGCCCGTCCCATGCGTCATCATCGCGGCGAGATGCTGGACACGACACAGAGCGATGCCGCGCCGCTGCAGGACGAGCCGCGCGGATGCCTTTTCGCCCTATCCCAGCCACCGCTGATGATCTTTCTTGCGGTGATCGGGTGTCTGCTGCTCACGGCTGCCCTGCACGACCTGCTGTGGCTGTGAGCCGTACCCGCGGTTCCCGGCGTCACCCGTCGGGACCGCGTCGGCCCACCATCCGTCCGTAGCGCCCGACGGGTCAGCCGGCCGCTTCCTTGCGGCGCGCCCGGTAGGCGGCGACGTGCAGCCGGTTGCCGCAGGTGCGGCTGTCGCAGTAGCGGCGCGAGCGGTTGCGGGAGAGGTCGACGAAGGCGTGACGGCAGTCCGGCGCCTCGCAGCGGCGCAACCGCTCCTGCTCACCGGCGACCACGAAGAACGCCAGCGCCATCCCGCAGTCGGCGGCCAGGTGGTCGGCCACCGAGGCGCCGGGCGCGAAGTAGTGCACGTGCCAGTTGTAGCCGTCGTGGTCGGTGAGCCGGGGAGTGGTGCCGGCCGCCGCGATCAGCTCGTTGATCATCGTGGCCGCGCTGCGGGCGTCGGGCGCGGCGAAGACCGCGGCGAAACGGGCCCGGATCTTGCGCACCCCGGCCAGGTCGAACTCGGTGAGCGTGCCGACCTCGCTGACCTTGTGGTCACGCACGAACGCCTCGAGGGCCGCGATGTCCGGCAGTCCGTCCGGTGTCGCGTCCTCCTCCGGTGCGGTGTTCACCAGATCCACCACGGTGTCCAGCGCGCACCGGGTGTCATGGGTGATCAGCACGATTCGCTCCCTGGCCTGGGGGGTCGGGCGGGCGCCCGCCGATGCTGGCCGATGGTAGTGGCTCCGGCGTGCGTGGACCTCCCCTGTTCCGCACATGGCTTCGAATCCGACGCGGAACGGCGCCCGGTCGTTCCCGGCCGTCCGTGCGTGTGCCCCCGTGGACAGCGTGACCGTGCCCTCACGGGCAGCACAACGGCGCCGGGCCGCGGTGGACCGCGGCGCCGGCGCCGGTGTGTGTGAGCCGTATGCGGCTGCCCGTATGCGGCTGTCCGGGCCCGAGCCGTCACCCCGAGTCGACGGCGTCGGGCGGTTCCGTGGCCCTCGCCTAGCTTTCCGCCAGGATGTGCGAGAGCTCCTGATCGAGATCGAAGTGCCGGTGTTCCGTGCCGGGCGGCACGGCGGCGTCTGTGCGCTTCAGGAAGGACTCCAGGGCCCGCGCCGGGGCCTCGAGCAGGGCTTCCCCCTCCGGAGAGCTCAGGGCGATGCACACGACGCCCTGACCGTGACTGCGCGACGGCCAGACGCGGACGTCGCCGGTGCCCGTGGGGCGGTGAAGTCCCTCGGCGAGGAGGTCGCGGGCGAACACCCACTCGACGGTTTCCTCGGCTCCGGTGTGGAAGGTGGCGTGCACGGCGTAGGGGTCGGCCGTGTCGTACCGCAGGCCTGCGGGGACAGGCAGGGAGGACTCGCTCGACACAACGAGGCGCAGGTGCAGCTCGCAGCTGACCGTGGTGTTCATAAGCGCCAGGGCCTTTCGCTCAGTGTGCGCTCGGGGATTCGCACGTCGGCGAAATCGACATGCCACCTACGGTGCCGTTGTAAACCCCTCTGAGTGTTTTGCGTGGGATTACGTAACTCTTCCGGCCGAGAGATCGTTCGTGCCCTGCGTCCATTCCGGTGACGTCTTTCGGTCCGGTAGTGTTGGGCTGCATGAACACGGGGAGTGACGAATCCGTCGAGGTCGCGGCGGTGACCCGCGGGGTGACGGTGGACGAGGGCGAGGGCCGGGGCGAGCGGGGGCTCGGTTCGCGGGCGCCCGAGTTCGTCAGAGCACGGCGGGCGCTGCATCTGAGCTGGCAGGTGGGGGTCTTCGTCGTCGGCCTGGCCGTGGTGGTGGCCGGCGTGATCATGCTGCCGTTGCCCGGCCCGGGCTGGGTCGTGATCTTCGGCGGCATGGCGATCTGGGCGACCGAGTTCGTGTGGGCCCAGCTGGTGCTGCGCTGGACCAAGCGCAAGGTCACCGAGGCGGCCCAGCGGGCGCTGGACCCCAGGGTGCGTCGCCGCAACATCATCCTGACCTCGGTCGGCCTGGTGATCGTGGCCGCGCTGGCCGGCTTCTACCTGTGGAAGTTCGGTCTGCAGATGCCGTGGAAGATCAAGGATCAGTGACGCGCGCCGGGGGCCGGACCGCGCGGTCCCCGGTGGTCACGGGCACCCCCTGACATGGGGTAATGTTCTTCCTGCGTCCGGGCGATTAGCTCAGTGGGAGAGCGCTTCGTTCACACCGAAGAGGTCACTGGTTCGAACCCAGTATCGCCCACCGGATCAAGGCGGCCCGGCTCACGAATCGTGAGCCGGGCCGCTTCGTCGTGCGGGTCCATGCGCCGCTCCCGGCCCCGTCGCGGGGTTCCGCTTCCCTCGCGTTCCGCCAACCGTGACCTTCCGCGTCCGTGGCCGGCGCCGATGCCGCGTTGTTCGGCCGGTCGGCCACGCGGTGCCGGCCTGCCGGTTTCCGTCCCACCCTGGCTCGTCGGCGGGCAAGGCCGTCGTCAAGCCGTGCCGGGGGCGGGCGCCAATTCCTGTCCGAATCATTGACGTGTCCTGGGGGCCTCCGCGCCTGGCGCCCCGGGGACCGGACGGTGACGGTCCGTTATGCGTGGTGGGGTGCCGAGGGCCGGGCGCGGCACATCAACAAGACCATCGTCCTCTTCGAGAAGAAGCATCCGAAAAGCAAGGTCAAGACCGGCTTCCAGCCGTACACGGATTCCTGGAAGAAGTTCAACACCCGGGCCTCGGGCGGGAATCCGCCGGACATGTTCCGGAATGCCATTTCCCTACTGGGCGAATACGACGCGAAGAATGTGCCGTTCGACCCCGGTGAGCAGGCGAGGCCGACGACCTCGCACACCGGGGAACCGCATGCCGTGACGCACAAGGCGGGCGCATGCGGGCACACTCCGTACATGGACCGGAACCATTACCGCTTCCGCAGTGTGTGGACCCTGTCCGCGCCCGCCGCGACCGTGTACGGCGTACTGGAGCGGATCGAGGACTACCCCCGGTGGTGGCCGCAGGTGCGGGAGGTCGCCCGCCTCGACGACAGCACCGGCATCGTCACGATCCGCTCCGTCCTGCCGTACGACCTGACCTTCACCCTGCGGGAGGGGCGGCGGGACCGGGAGAACGGCGTGCTGGAGGCAGGGCTGTCCGGCGACATCGACGGCTGGGCCCGCTGGACCGTCACCGATCTGGGCGCGCACGGCTGCCTCACCCACTACGAGCAGGAGGTCGACGTCCGCGCTCGGCTGCTGCGCCTGCTGGCCGTGCCCGGCCGGCCCCTCTTCCGCGCCAACCACGCGCTGATGCTGCGGGCCGGGCGGCGCGGACTGGCGGCACACCTCGAAGCGGTTTGAACGAAGCCCGCCCGGCCCTGTATTGTTCAGTGCGTTCCCGGGCGATTAGCTCAGTGGGAGAGCGCTTCGTTCACACCGAAGAGGTCACTGGTTCGAACCCAGTATCGCCCACGCTCGCGAGAGCGACGTGTGTCCGCCGAAAACGCGGACCACGTCGCTCTCTTTGTGTTCTGCGCGGCTTCGCCGCGCGTTGTGGGGGCTCCGCCACCCACACCCCCGGCTCACGATGCCGTCGTGGACCGGTGATGTGAGGTCACGCCGCTGCCGGCAGCTCCGGGCGCAGGGGCCAGGCCGGGTCGACGACCTCCTCCGTGCCCGTGCGCGCGAACCACGCCTGCAGGCCCCGCGCCTGCGCCGCGTGCCACACCGCCTGCAGAGTGTGCAGCTCACCGGGGGACAGCCGCTCCAGCCGGGCCGCGAACCGGCGTCCCACCGCCCGGGTGACCTCCAGCGCCGCCACCGCGTCCGCCGCCGCGTCGTGCGCGCCTTCCAACTCCACCTCGTAGTGCGCGCACAGGTCCGTCAGCGTGCGGCGGCCCTTGCGGTAGCGGTCCAGATGCTTGTCGAGCACCCGAGGATCCAGCACCAGCAGCGGCGTCCGCTCGAACCAGCGGGCCAGCGACGACGCCCGGTGCCGGCGCAACTCCCGGTCCAGCAGCGTCAGATCGAAGGGTGCGTTCATCACCACCACCGGACGGCCCACCGCCGCCTGCTCCGCCAGCGCCTGGGCCACCTCGTACATCACCGGCGCGGGCCAGCGGCCGTTGCGCTGCAGGTGCTCGTCCGTCAGCCCGTGCACCTGCGTCGCCGCGGCGGGCACCGGCACCCCCGGGTTCACCAGCCAGCGGGTCACCCGCGGCCGGGAGCCCGGGGCGTCCTGCACGACGAGGGCGGCCGACACGATCCGGTCGGCCTCGACGTCCACACCCGTCGTCTCCGTGTCAAAGGCGGCCAGCGGCCCCTCGTACCAGCACGTCATACCCACCAACCCCTCGCTCACCACCAGCAGTTGACGCGCCGTCCACTGCTCGGTCCGGTGATACCCGGGCTGTTTGCGCCGTACGCCGGAAGGAGACAACAGGAGTACGGGTCTTTGCAGTTCAGCGACCCGCACATGGGATTCGACTGTTCTGGAAGGTCGTTGGTCATGGCCATCGCGCAGCCCGAGCGGGGCGGGCTGCTGCCGGAGCGCACACCGGCCGCTCGCGGCACCCTCGCCACCACCGCCTGCATGGAGACGTTGCAGGTCGGCTATCTGCACGCCGTCGCCGCGGCGGCCGGCTGCTCGCTGTCCCAGCCCTTCCCGGACAACGGCATCGACTGGCACGTCAGCCACAGCGCCCCCGGACACCTGGTCGACGACGAGGTCACCATCAAGGTGCAGCTCAAGGCCACGTCGCAGATCGCCCCACATCCCCGGGGCCGCTCCTTCTCCTTCACGCTGGACAACGCTCACCTGGAGAAGCTCGCCCGCACCCCGGTCTCCGTACACAAGATCCTCGTCGTGATGATCCTGCCGCGCTCCCAGGACGACTGGCTGCGTGCCCACCACGACCGGCTCGACCTGCGGCACTGCTGCTACTGGACCAACCTCGCCGGGCACCCCGTCACCGGCCGCCGGCGCACCACCGTGCGGATCCCCACCTCACGTGTCTTCGACGACCGGGCGCTGTGCGAGATCATGACGCGGGTCGGGACGGGAGGAAAACCGTGACCCACCGCCCGTCCGGGGAGCCCGCCCGGCCCGTACGCCCGCACCCCGCCGACGCCGCCCTCGACGGGCCGCCCCCCGAGGCCGCGGACACCGACCCCGCCGTGCTCACCGCCCTGCTGCGCCGGCACGGCTGGCAGCGGCGCGGCGGCGCCCCCGGACGCTACGGCCGCTGGGCCCCGCCCGGCCCGGACACCGGCACCAGCCTGCTGGTCCCGGTCGGCCGGGCCTTCCCCGACAGCGAGGACCTGCTCGCCGAGGCGCTGCTGGCCCTTTCCCGCAGCGGCACCCCCTCCGCCCGCGAGATCCTGCTCGCCCTCTCCGTGCCCAGCGACGAGATCCGCTGGTGGCGCGACATCCCGGCCGGGCCCGGCGACGCCGTCGCCTGGACGGCGGAGGAGCAACTGCGGTCCGCCGCCCGCCGCACCCTGCTCTCCGCGGCGCTCGCCACCCGCGCCCGCACCGGCTTCCACGGCGCCCGGCACCGCCGCCCGGCCGCCGCCGCGCTGGACGGCGTCCTGGTGGGCCCGGCGCAGGGCGGCCGTACCCTCACCGCCTTCGTCCCCGTCACCACCGGCCGCCCCCTCGCGGTCTGCCTGTTCCACGCCCTGCACGCCGCCCGCGAGGCCGTCGGCCACCGGCGCGCCACCGGGGCCATGGACGCCTTCGCGACGGCCGTCGGGGCGGGCGTCAACCACGAACTCACCGAGGCGCTCGTCGCCCTGGTCCGCGGCACCGAGGGCGCCCGGGTCGCCGTGTCCTGGGCCCCCGCGGCCGGCGTGCCCGAGGGCTGCGTGGCCGCCGCCGAGGCCGTGGAGTTCTCACCCGGCGACCTGCCCGCGCTCGTCGAGGCCGGCCGCCGCTACCGGCGCGCTGAGCCGTCCGTCACGGTCACGGTCACCGGAGCGGTGGTGCGCATGTACCGGTCGGAGCCCCGGGGCGAGGGGACGGTGCGGCTGCGGGTGCTCGCCGGGCCCGACGTCGGACACGTCCGCGTCACCCTGGGTGAGGAGCATTACCGGATCGCCGGGCACGCCCACCTGATGGGCCTGCCGGTGCGACTGCGCGGGCGGCTGCTCAGCCGGAGCGGATTCCGCCGCCTCACCGGGGTCCAGGAGGTCGCGCCGGTCCAGGTGGACGAGGCCGAACGGGACCGGCTGATGAAGGCGCTGCAGGAGAGCGCGGACTGCTTCGGCGATGCCTGCGGCCCGGCCTGCGACGACTGATTTCGCGTCCCGCCGTCCCGGGTCGGTACGATCGCACCCATGCGTGCGCTCCGGTATGGCGCCGCGACCACAGCCTTCAGTCAGGAGAGACCGGTGTCAGACGTCCGTGTGATCATCCAACGCGATTCCGAGCGGGAAGAACGCGTGGTGACGACGGGCACTACGGCCGCCGAGCTCTTCGCGGGCGAGCGCTCGGTCATCGCCGCGCGGGTGGCCGGCGAGCTCAAGGACCTCGCGTACGAGGTCCGGGACGGCGAGACCGTCGAGGCCGTCGAGATCTCCTCCGAGGACGGCCTGAACATCCTGCGCCACTCCACCGCGCACGTGATGGCCCAGGCGGTGCAGGAGCTGTTCCCCGAGGCCAAGCTGGGCATCGGCCCGCCGGTCCGGGACGGCTTCTACTACGACTTCGACGTGGACAAGCCCTTCCACCCCGATGACCTCAAGGCCATCGAGAAGAAGATGCAGGAGATCCAGAAGCGCGGCCAGCGCTTCTCCCGGCGTGTCGTCACCGACGACGAGGCCCGCGAGGAGCTCGCCGACGAGCCGTACAAGCTGGAGCTGATCGGTCTCAAGGGCGCCGCGTCCCACGACGACGGCGCGGACGTCGAGGTCGGCGCCGGCGAGCTGACGATCTACGACAACCTCGACGCCAAGACCGGTGAGCTGTGCTGGAAGGACCTCTGCCGCGGTCCCCACCTGCCCACCACCCGGAACATCCCGGCGTTCAAGCTGATGCGCAACGCCTCCGCGTACTGGCGCGGCAGCGAGAAGAACAAGCAGCTCCAGCGCATCTACGGCACCGCCTGGCCCTCCAAGGAGGAGCTGAAGGCCCACCTGGAGTTCCTCGCCGAGGCCGAGAAGCGCGACCACCGCAAGCTCGGCAGCGAGCTCGACCTGTTCTCCATCCCGGAGCAGATCGGCTCCGGCCTCGCCGTCTTCCACCCCAAGGGCGGCATCATCCGCCGGGTCATGGAGGACTACTCGCGGCGCCGCCACGAGGAGGAGGGGTACGAGTTCGTCTACACCCCGCACGCGACGAAGGGGAAGCTCTTCGAGACCTCGGGCCACCTGGACTGGTACGCCGACGGCATGTACCCGCCCATGCAGCTCGACGAGGGCGTGGACTACTACCTCAAGCCCATGAACTGCCCGATGCACAACCTGATCTTCGACGCGCGCGGCCGGTCCTATCGCGAACTGCCGCTGCGCCTCTTCGAGTTCGGGACCGTGTACCGGTACGAGAAGTCGGGCGTCGTGCACGGCCTGACCCGGGCCCGCGGCTTCACGCAGGACGACGCGCACATCTACTGCACCCGCGAGCAGATGTCCGAGGAGCTCGACAAGACCCTCACCTTCGTCCTGAACCTGCTGCGCGACTACGGGCTGACCGACTTCTACCTGGAGCTGTCCACCAAGGACCCGGAGAAGTTCGTCGGCTCGGACGAGGCCTGGGACGAGGCGACCGAGACGTTGCGCCAGGTCGCCGAGAAGCAGGGCCTGCCGCTGGTCCCGGACCCGGGCGGCGCCGCCTTCTACGGCCCGAAGATCTCCGTCCAGGCGAAGGACGCGATCGGCCGCACCTGGCAGATGTCGACCATCCAGCTCGACTTCAACCTGCCGGAGCGCTTCGACCTGGAGTACACGGCCGCGGACGGCACCAAGACCCGCCCGGTCATGATCCACCGCGCGCTGTTCGGCTCCATCGAGCGGTTCTTCGCGGTACTCCTCGAGCACTACGCGGGTGCCTTCCCGGCCTGGCTCGCCCCGGTCCAGGCGCTCGGCATCCCGATCGGTGACGCGCACGTCGAGTACCTGGAGAAGTTCGCTGACGCGGCCCGCAAGCAGGGTCTGCGCGTCGAGGTCGACTCCTCCTCGGACCGGATGCAGAAGAAGATCCGCAACGCCCAGAAGCAGAAGGTGCCCTTCATGGTCATCGCGGGCGACGAGGACATGGCGAGCGGCGCGGTCTCCTTCCGCTACCGCGACGGCTCGCAGGAGAACGGCATCCCCGTCGACGAGGCCATCGCCAAGATCGCCAAGGTCGTCGAGGAGCGGGCGCAGATCTGACCCGCGCACGGCGTCGAGGCCCCCGGGATCTCCCGGGGGCCTTTTCCGCGTGCCGCCGGACACGCCATATGCTGCACGCATGACGAGTGAGCCGGAGCAGCAGTTGGGAGTGGGCACGCAGGACGCGTTCCAGCGTCTGTGGACGCCCCACCGGATGGCCTACATCCAGGGCGAGAACAAGCCGAGCGGCCCCGGCGCCGGCGACGGCTGCCCCTTCTGCTCCCTCCCGGCCGGCTCCGACGAGGACGGGCTGATCCTGCGCCGCGGCGAACTGGTCTACGCGGTGCTCAACCTGTACCCGTACACGGGCGGCCACCTGATGACCGTGCCCTACCGGCACGTGGCCGACTACACCGAGCTCACGGCCGAGGAGACGGCGGAGCTCGCCGCGCTCACCCAGCAGGCGATGACGGCGCTGCGCACGGCGTCCGGCGCCCACGGCTTCAACATCGGCATGAACCAGGGCACGGTCGCGGGCGCGGGCATCGCCGCCCACCTGCACCAGCACGTCGTCCCGCGCTGGGGCGGCGACACCAACTTCATGCCGGTCATCGGGCACACCAAGGTGCTGCCGCAGCTGCTCGCGGACACCCGCAAGATGCTGGCGGAGGCCTGGTCCACGGGCTGACGGCGGCCGGCAGGCCCGGCCCGCGGGCGGGGGCCGTCACACGGCCCCCGCCCGACCGGTGCGCCTACGCGTCGTACAGGTCGGCGTTCTTCGGCGCGACGTCCTGCACCGCCGTGGAGAGGGACGAGGAGCGGGAACCGAACTTCTCCGTGTCCACGCCGTTCTCCGCCAGCACCTTGATCGCCGCCGAGTGCACCACCCGCAGCACCGGGGTGGCCGCGCGCAGCGCGTCGTCCGCCATGAACCGGTGCCGCCAGGGCTTGTCCGCCCAGGCGTGACGCAGCCCGAACGGCTCGGGCAGGCTCAGCTTGCCGCCCAGCCAGTACAGCAGCGGCGGGTACTTCGTCAGGGGCGCCCGCGCGGCCAGCCGTACCACCTCGTCCGGGTCGACCAGCGGGAGCTTCACCTTCCGGGTCTCCCAGAACTTGATCGACTTCTGGACCTCCTTCTCCTTGGCCGCCGGCTTGGTCGTGAACAGGGAGTGCACCGGCCCGAGGGCGTGCCCGGTCACCTCGATGCGGAGCGTCTCGTGCAGCACGGTCACCGTGATCAGCATGGTGATCACCAGCTGGCCGTCCCACAGGGTCCACTGCACCCCCAGGTAGTGCCGGTCGCCTGCGCCGAACTGCTGCTTGTTGCAGATCTCCTGTATCGCGTGCTGCTTGACCTGGTACGCCTCGACGTCCGTGCCCTCGGGCCGGGACACCGACGTGGCGTTCTCCCCGATGGGCGTGACGATCCAGTGGCGGATCGACGGCTTGGGGAAGCCGCCGGTGTTCAGCGGCCCGCGCTCCAGCATGCGCAGCCGGTCGTGGATCGCCTTGATCACGTCCCAGCTGCGGAACGGGTGGATCTCCCGGTCTCGGTCGGCCGGCACCAGGTCCTCGGCGAGCTGCCAGCTGCCCCAGCGGGTGCCCATGCCGAGGATGCCCTTGGGGCCGGCGTAGAACACGGAGTTGGACTGCTGCTCGGCGCTGAGCCGGGCCAGGGACTGGCGCAGCTGCTCCGCCGCGGTCTCACCGGGGCTGCTCGGCACCGCCTCGGGCACCTTGGCGCCGATGCTGCTGCCGGAGAGCAGGCTGTCCCAGCGCTCCCGCAGATCCCTGGCGGTACGCTCGCAGATCCGCTTGGCCCAGAACCAGCCCAGCACCGGGGCCACCACCGCCGCGCGGGCGTACCAGCCCCAGAAACCGTCGAACGGCATGCGGAGCAGGAACAGCGCGGCCAGGGCGCCGACGCCGACCAGCAGGGCGGTGGCGAACGCGCCGGCCCGCTTGTCGTCGCGCTTGGTCATCGTCGTACGGATCTGGAAGACCAGCAGCCACACCAGCAGGCCGGGCAGGAAGAGCAGCCCGCACAGGACCATGACGGCGCTCAGCCAGTTGTCGCGCTCGCGGCGGATGCGGTGTGCGGCCAGCGCGTGCTCGACCACCACCTGGGGCTGGGTGCCGAAGGACTGGATGAGCGGGGCGCGGCCGGAGCCCAGCATGCGGTCGATGACCGCCCGGGAGAACGCCTCGCCCAGATTGGGCCGGAACAGCTTGATCCGGGGCTTGGCGACCTCCGACTTGTGCCACTCGCTGTTGGCCTTGAGTATCTCGTCGGCCTCGTTGTCCCGGTAGGCCGCCGAGGCCAGCGCGAACGTGGGTGTCTGGCCCTCGTCGCCCGTGCGCGGTACCTGCGGACCGAAGAAATCCGCGTAACCGCTCTCAACGGTCATTCCCGCCCCCGATCGCCGCGACTGTCGTCTTGCGGCCTTCCCGACTTCCGTGCTGCGCACACCTGTTGATCAGGTGTTCAGCGTATAGGCAGCCACCGTCGTCCGCCGGGGGTCGGTCCAAGCCGTTCTCCGGTACGGAGCGGGGCGCATCGGAGTGCCGGTACGGCGCGGTACGTGCGCGGGCGCCCGCCGGTCGCACCGGCGGGCGCCCGGCGCCGGTCACGAGGCCGCGTGCGCCTCCTCCTTGACCCGCTCCGCGACCTGCGGCGGCATGGGCTCGTGCCGGGCGTAGCGGCGGCTGAAGCGGGCCGTGCCGTGCGACAGCGAACGCAGGTGGACCGCGTACCGGCCGATCTCGATCTCCGGCACCTCGGCCCGGATCAGGGTGCGCCCGCCGGGTGACTGCTCGGTGCCCAACACCCGGCCGCGGCGGCCGGACAGGTCGCTCATCACGGGCCCGACGTAGTCGTCGCCGACCAGCACGCTCACCTCGGCCACCGGCTCCAGCAGATGGATCCGCGCGTCCGCGGCGGCCTCCCGCAGGGCCAGCGCGCCCGCCGTCTGGAACGCGGCGTCGGAGGAGTCCACCGAGTGCGCCTTGCCGTCCAGCAGCGTCACCCGGACGTCGATGAGCGGATGCCCGGCGGCAACTCCCCTGAGCGCCTGGGCCCTTATGCCCTTCTCCACCGAGGGGACGAACTGCCGGGGCACGGCGCCGCCGACCACCTTGTCCACGAACTCGATGCCCGAACCGTTCGGCAGCGGTTCCACCTCGATCTCGCAGATCGCGAACTGCCCGTGCCCACCGGACTGTTTGACGTGCCGGCCGCGTCCGGACGCCTTGCCGCCGAACGTCTCCCGCAGCGACACCCGGTGCGGCACGACGTCGACCTGGACGCCGTACCGGCTGCGCAGCCGCTCCAGCGCCACGTCCGCGTGCGCCTCGCCGAGGCACCACAGCACCACCTGGTGGGTGTCCGGGTTCTGCTCCAGACGCATCGTCGGGTCCTCGGCCACCAGCCGGCTCAACCCCTGGGACAGCTTGTCCTCGTCGGCCTTGCTGTGCGCCTCGATGGCCAGCGGCAGCAGCGGGTCCGGCATCTCCCAGGGCTCCATGACCAGCGGGTCGTCCTTGGCGGACAGGGTGTCGCCGGTCTCCGCGCGGCCCAGCTTCGCCACGCACGCCAGGTCGCCCGCGATGACGTGCGACACGGGCCGCTGCTGCTTGCCGAACGGGGTGGACAGGGCGCCGACCCGCTCGTCGACGTCGTGGTCCTCGTGGCCCCGGTCGCTCAGCCCGTGACCGGACACATGCACGGTCTGGTCGGCGCGCAGCGTCCCGGAGAAGACCCGCACCAGCGAGAGCCGTCCCACGTAGGGGTCGGAGGAGGTCTTCACCACCTCCGCGGCCAGCGGGGCGTCGGGGTCGCACGGCTTCAGCTCACGCGGCCTGCCGTCCGGGGTGGTCACGCGCGGGGTGCCGTGCTCCAGCGGGGTCGGGAAGCCGCCGGTGATCAGGTCGAGCAGTTCCACGGTGCCGAGCCCCTGACGGGCGCCGGGGGCGGCGGGCGCGGCGGCCAGCACGGGGAAGAAGGCGCCCCGCGCCACCGCCCGCTGCAGATCCTCGATCAGCGTCTTGACGTCGACGTCCTCACCGCCGAGATAGCGGTCCATGAGGGTCTCGTCCTCGCTCTCGGCGATGATCCCCTCGATCAGCCGGCCGCGTGCCTCCGCGATCAGCGGCACATGGTCGCCGACCGGCTCGGACTCCACGCGCTCGCCGCTCGAGTAGTCGAACAGCTTCTGCGTCAGCAGGCCGATCAGACCGGTCACGGGCGTGTGGCCGTCGGGCCCCTCGGGGCCGCGCAGCGGCAGGTACACCGGCAGCACGGCGTCGGGGTCGTCCCCGCCGAAGGTCTCCGCGCAGATCCGGGTCATCTCCTCGAAGTCGGCGCGGGCCGCCTCCAGATGCGTGACGACGATGGCGCGGGGCATGCCGACCGCCGCGCACTCCTCCCACACCGTGCGGGTCGAGCCGTCCACGCCGTCCGCGGCGGAGACGACGAAAAGGGCCGCGTCCGCAGCCCGCAGACCGGCCCTGAGTTCCCCGACGAAGTCGGCGTAGCCGGGGGTGTCGAGCAGGTTGACCTTGATGCCGCCCCATTCCACCGGCACCAGGGAGAGCTGAACCGAACGCTGCTGCCGGTGCTCGATGTCGTCGTAGTCGGAGACGGTGCCGCCGTCCTCCACGCGGCCCGCCCGGTTCACCGCCCCCGCGGTCAGCGCGAGGGCCTCCACCAGCGTCGTCTTGCCCGATCCGGAGTGGCCGACCAGCACCACGTTCCGTACGGACGTGGGGCGGTCGGCCGCCTGTGCCCTGCCGGCGGCCCCGGGGTGTGTGTGCGCCTTGTCGCCCATGATCCTGCCTCCCGTGCACGGTGAGGTCACTGTGGGCGCGGACCCGTCGAACCCTTCCCCGGACCCGGTCCGGGGGCATCGCCTGCGGTGCGGCTACGGCGGCGCCCGCGGTCCTTCGAGCTTTCCACTCCCGTCACGGCGCGTCCATACGAAGGACCGGATCCCGCGCGCCGCCCCGGTTCACGAGGGATGCGGTCCGCCCCCGGCGCGGCGGCCGGGGAGCCGCGGGGCGGGTGCCCCGCAGCCGCGCACCCGCGTGCGTGACTACGATGGGCCCGCCGGTGGCCAGCAGGGGTCACGCGGCCACACCGACCGTCGGGAAGGCCATGCTGAACAAGTACGCGCGTGCATTTTTCACGCGTGTCCTCACACCGTTCGCCGCGTTTCTCATCCGACGGGGGGTCAGCCCCGACACGGTCACGCTTCTCGGCACCGCGGGCGTGGTGGCCGGCGCGCTGGTCTTCTACCCCCGGGGCGAGTTCTTCTGGGGCACGGTCGTCATCACGCTGTTCGTCTTCTCCGACCTGGTCGACGGCAACATGGCCCGCCAGCTCGGACGCTCCAGCCGCTGGGGCGCCTTCCTGGACTCCACCCTGGACCGGGTCGCCGACGGCGCGGTCTTCGGCGGGTTCGCCCTCTGGTACGCGGGCTCGGGCGACAACAACGCGCTGTGCGCGGTGTCGATCTTCTGCCTGGCCAGCGGCCAGGTGGTGTCGTACACCAAGGCGCGCGGCGAGTCGATCGGCCTGCCGGTCGCCGTCAACGGGCTGGTCGAGCGGGCCGAGCGGCTGGTGATCTCGCTGGTCGCGGCCGGGCTCGCGGGGCTGCACGCGTTCGGCGTGCCCGGCATCCAGTACCTGCTGCCCGTCGCCCTGTGGGCCGTCGCCGTCGGCAGCCTCGTCACGCTGGTCCAGCGGGTGGTCACCGTCCGCCGCGAGTCCGCCGAGGCGGAGGCCGCCGAGCAGCAGCAGGCGCAGGGGAGCGAGGCCGCGCAGTGAGCGCCCAGGAGCGGCTCGCCGACGCCCTGTACGGCGCCGGCTGGGGCACCGTGAAGAAGCTGCCCGAGCCCGTCGCCGTCCGCCTCGGCCGCACCATCGCCGACGTCGCCTGGAAGCAGCGCGGCAAGGGGGTGCTGCGGCTGGAGAGCAACTACGCGCGCGTCGTGCCGGACGCGGGACCGCAGCGGCTGGCGGAACTGTCCCGCGCGGGCATGCGCTCGTACCTGCGCTACTGGATGGAGTCCTTCCGGCTGCCCGCCTGGAGCCCCGCACGCATCGCGGACTCCTTCCAGCCCAAGGACCTGCACCACCTCACCGACGGCATGGAAGCCGGCAAGGGCGTGATCCTCGCGCTGCCGCACCTCGCCAACTGGGACCTCGCCGGCGCCTGGGTCACCACCAAGCTCGGCATACCGTTCACCACCGTCGCCGAGCGCCTGAAGCCGGAGACCCTCTACGACCGCTTCGTCGCCTACCGCGAGGGCCTCGGCATGGAGGTCCTGCCGCACAGCGGCGGCTCCGCCTTCGGCACCCTGGCCCGGCGGTTGCGTGACGGCGGCCTGATCTGCCTGGTCGCCGACCGCGACCTGTCCTCCTCGGGCGTCGAGGTGGACTTCTTCGGCAGTCCCGCCCGGATGCCCGCCGGCCCCGCCCTGCTGGCCCAGCAGACCGGCGCCCGGCTGCTGCCCGTGACCCTCTGGTACGACGACTCGCCGGGGATGCGGGGCCGCGTCCACGCCCCGGTCGAGGTTCCCGCGTCAGGTACGCGCGCCGAGAAGACGTCTGTCATGACACAGGCGCTGGCCGACGCCTTCGCCACGGGAATCGCCGACCACCCGGAGGACTGGCACATGCTGCAGCGCCTGTGGACCGAGGACCTCGACCCCGCGACCGCCCGCGAGAAGGACCGGAAGGGGACCGCGTGAGGATCGGCATCGTCTGCCCGTACTCCTGGGACGTGCCGGGTGGCGTCCAGTTCCACATCCGTGACCTGGCCGAGTACTTCATCCGGCTCGGGCACGAGGTGTCCGTCCTCGCCCCGGCCGACGACGACACCCCGCTCCCGCCGTACGTCGTCTCCGCCGGCCGCGCCGTGCCGGTGCCGTACAACGGCTCGGTGGCCCGGCTCAACTTCGGCTTCCTGTCGGCCGCGCGGGTGCGGCGCTGGCTGCACGACGGCGCCTTCGACGTGGTGCACATCCACGAGCCGTCCTCGCCGTCCCTGGGCCTGCTGACCTGCTGGGCGGCGCAGGGCCCGCTGGTGGCGACCTTCCACACCTCCAACCCGCGCTCCAAGGCCATGATCGCCGCGTACGCCATCCTCCAGGCCGCACTGGAGAAGATCAGCGCGCGGATCGCGGTCAGCGAGTACGCCCGCCGCACCCTCGTCGAACACCTGGGCGGCGACGCGGTGGTCATCCCCAACGGCGTCGACGTCGACTTCTTCGCCGAGGCGGAGCCCGAGCCCGAGTGGCAGGGCGACACCATCGGCTTCATCGGCCGCATCGACGAGCCCCGCAAGGGCCTGCCGGTGCTGATGCGGGCGCTGCCGAAGATCCTCGCCGCCCGCCCGGGGACACGGCTGCTGGTGGCGGGGCGCGGCGACGAGAAGGAGGCGGTCGAGTCGCTGCCGGCCGAACTGCGCCCGCGCGTGGAGTTCCTCGGCATGATCAGCGACGAGGACAAGGCTCGCCTGCTGCGCAGCGTCGACCTGTACGTGGCGCCCAACACCGGCGGCGAGAGCTTCGGCATCATCCTGGTCGAGGCGATGTCGGCGGGCGCCCCGGTGCTGGCCTCCGACCTCGACGCGTTCGCCCAGGTCCTCGACCAGGGCGCGGCCGGCGAGCTGTTCGCCAACGAGGACGCGGACGCGCTCGCCGACGCGGCGGTGCGGCTCCTGGAGGATCCCGTGCGCCGTGAGGAGCTGCGCGCGCGGGGCAGCGCCCATGTGCGCCGCTTCGACTGGTCGACGGTCGGCGCGGACATCCTCTCCGTCTACGAGACGGTCACGGCAGGCGCGGCAGCGGTGGCGACGGACGACAGGGCGACGGGCCTGAGGGCCCGCCTGGGCCTGGCGCGGGACTGAACGCCCCCAGGGGCGCGGTGCCCTCCGGGACGGCGGTGGGGTGAACGCCCCAGGGGCGCGGGGAACTGCGCGACCAGCCACCGGCGGGCTGCACCCGGTGTCGCGACCGCCCCCGGGGCGCAGCCCCACGACAGAACCCGGCGCCGCCGGTACTAGCCTTGCCGCCCGTGACCCCAACCCTGATCTGGATCCTCGTCGTCCTCGTCGCCGTAGGGCTGTACCTGAGCTGGACGGCCGGGCGGCTGGACCGGCTGCACGCCCGGATCGACGCCGCCCGCGCCGCGCTCGACGCGCAACTGCTGCGCCGCGCCTCCGTGGCGCAGGAACTGGCCACCTCCGGCGTGCTCGACCCCGCCGCGTCGATCGTGCTCTACGAGGCGGCGCACGCCGCGCGGCAGGCGGTGGAGGAGCAACGGGAGGTCGCCGAGAGCGAGCTGAGCCAGGCCCTGCGGGCGGTCTTCGCCGACGCCCAGCAGGTGGACGCGGTCCGGGAGGCGCCCGGGGGAGAGGAGGCCGCGCTGGAACTAGCCGAGGCCGTCCGCAGGGTGCCGATGGCCCGCCGCTTCCACAACGACGCCGTACGGGCCGCCCGCGCGCTGCGCCTGCACCGCAAGGTGCGCTGGTTCCGGCTGGCCGGCCACGCGCCGTTCCCGATGGCCTTCGAGATGGACGACGAACCGCCGACGGCCCTGGTGGAGCGGGCCGCCTGACGGCAAGATCCCGCCACTTCACCGACGGGCGGCGACCGAAAACGAGCCACCGGCTCTCCATTGGCCCTTGCTGTGGCCTGCTCCGTTCACGTTTCCTCAGTGCTGCAGAATCCCCCTCACCTCAGCGAGGTCATCCGTGTCCAGCACGCTCACCGAAAACCAGGGTCCCGAGACCGGCACCGCGCGCGTCAAGCGCGGCATGGCCGAGCAGCTCAAGGGCGGCGTGATCATGGACGTCGTCACGCCGGAGCAGGCGAAGATCGCCGAGGACGCCGGCGCGGTCGCCGTCATGGCTCTGGAGCGCGTCCCGGCCGACATCCGCAAGGACGGCGGTGTGGCCCGCATGTCCGACCCGGACATGATCGAGGGCATCATCGACGCCGTCTCCATCCCGGTGATGGCCAAGTCCCGCATCGGCCACTTCGTCGAGGCCCAGGTGCTGCAGTCGCTCGGCGTCGACTACATCGACGAGTCCGAGGTCCTCACCCCGGCCGACGAGGTCAACCACTCCGACAAGTGGGCCTTCACCACCCCCTTCGTGTGCGGTGCCACCAACCTCGGCGAGGCCCTGCGCCGCATCGCCGAGGGCGCCGCGATGATCCGCTCCAAGGGCGAGGCCGGCACCGGCAACGTCGTCGAGGCGGTCCGTCACCTGCGCCAGATCAAGAACGAGATCGCCCGCCTGCGCGGTTACGACAATCACGAGCTGTACACCGCCGCCAAGGAACTGCGCGCCCCGTACGAGCTGGTCAAGGAGGTCACCGAGCTGGGCAAGCTGCCCGTCGTGCTGTTCTCCGCCGGCGGTGTGGCCACCCCGGCCGACGCCGCGCTGATGCGCCAGCTCGGCGCCGAGGGCGTCTTCGTCGGCTCCGGCATCTTCAAGTCCGGCGACCCCGCCAAGCGCGCCGCGGCCATCGTCAAGGCGACCACCTTCTACGACGACCCGAAGATCATCGCGGACGCGTCCCGCAACCTCGGCGAGGCCATGGTCGGCATCAACTGCGACACCCTCCCCGAGACCGAGCGCTACGCCAACCGCGGCTGGTGACGTACGGATGACCGACGCGCCTGTCATCGGCGTCCTGGCCCTCCAGGGCGACGTACGGGAGCACCTGGTGGCCCTGGCCGCGGCCGACGCCGCGGCCGGGCCGGTCAGGCGCCCCGAGGAACTCGCCGAGGTGGACGGCCTCGTCATCCCCGGCGGGGAGTCGACCACGATCTCCAAACTGGCCGTGCTGTTCGGCCTGATGGAGCCCCTGCGCGCACGTGTGCGTGACGGCATGCCGGTCTACGGCACCTGCGCCGGCATGATCATGCTCGCCGACAAGATCCTCGACCCGCGCTCCGGGCAGGAGACCGTCGGCGGCATCGACATGATCGTGCGCCGCAACGCCTTCGGCCGGCAGAACGAGTCCTTCGAGGCCGCCGTCGACGTGAAGGGCGTTCCCGGGGAACCCGTGGAGGGCGTCTTCATCCGCGCCCCCTGGGTGGAGTCCGTCGGCGCCGCAGCCGAGGTCCTCGCCGAGCACGACGGCCATGTCGTCGCGGTCCGCCAGGGCAACGCGCTGGCCACTTCGTTCCACCCGGAGCTGACCGGAGACCACCGGGTGCACCGGCTGTTCACCGACATGGTGCGGGCGTACCGGCGCGGCGACTCCTTGTAGGATTCCTGCGTTCGTTGCAGAGATGGGTTACGCGAAGGAGACAGGCAGATGTCCGGCCACTCTAAATGGGCCACGACGAAGCACAAGAAGGCCGTGATCGACGCCAAGCGCGGCAAGCTCTTCGCGAAGCTCATCAAGAACATCGAGGTCGCGGCCCGGATGGGCGGAGCCGACCCCGAAGGCAACCCGACGCTCTACGACGCCATCCAGAAGGCGAAGAAGCAGTCGGTCCCCAACAAGAACATCGACTCCGCGGTCAAGCGCGGTGCCGGCCTGGAGGCCGGTGGCGCCGAGTACGAGACGATCATGTACGAGGGCTACGGCCCCAACGGTGTCGCGGTGCTCATCGAGTGCCTCACCGACAACCGCAACCGCGCCGCCTCGGACGTGCGCGTCGCGATGACCCGTAACGGCGGCTCCATGGCCGACCCGGGTTCCGTGTCGTACCTGTTCAACCGCAAGGGCGTGGTGATCGTCCCCAAGGGTGAGCTGTCCGAGGACGACGTCCTCGCCGCCGTCCTCGACGCGGGCGCCGAGGAGGTCAACGACCTCGGTGAGTCCTTCGAGGTGCTCAGCGAGGCCACCGACCTGGTCGCCGTGCGCACCGCGCTGCAGGACGCCGGCATCGACTACGAGTCGGCCGACGCCAACTTCGTCCCGACCATGCAGATCGAGCTGGACGAGGAGGGCGCCAAGAAGATCTTCAAGCTCATCGACGCCCTGGAGGACAGCGACGACGTGCAGAACGTCTTCGCCAACTTCGACGTCAGCGACGAGATCATGGAGAAGGTCGACGCGTGACGCGTCCACAGCCGGCGGGCCGACTGGGACACACCCCGTCGGCCCGCCGCGTTGTCGGTGGCACCCGATAGCCTGCACAAACAGGTGATCGAGCAAGGGGGCGACGCGTGCGCGTGCTGGGGGTGGACCCGGGGCTGACCCGGTGCGGTGTCGGTGTCGTCGAAGGGGCCGCGGGACGCCCGCTGACCATGCTCGGCGTGGGAGTCGTCCGCACCCCCGCCGACGCCGACCTCGGACACCGCCTGGTCGCCGTCGAGCAGGGGCTGGAGCAGTGGCTGGACGAGCACGAGCCCGAGTTCGTCGCCGTGGAGCGCGTCTTCAGCCAGCACAACGTGCGCACGGTGATGGGCACCGCCCAGGCCAGCGCCGTGGCGATCCTCTGCGCCTCCCGGCGCGGTATCCCCGTCGCGCTGCACACCCCCAGCGAGGTCAAGGCCGCCGTCACCGGCTCGGGCCGGGCAGACAAGGCACAGGTCGGCGCCATGGTGACCCGCCTGCTGCGGCTCGACGCACCGCCGAAGCCCGCCGACGCCGCCGACGCCCTGGCCCTCGCCATCTGCCACATCTGGCGCGCCCCCGCCCAGAACCGGCTCCAGCAGGCCGCCGCCGCGCACGCGGCGCGCGCCCCCCGGACACCGCCGAAGACCCCGCGGGCCCCCGCGGCCCCCCACGCATCGAAAGGCCGTACGGCATGATCGCCTTCGTCAGCGGCACGGTCGCCGCCCTCGCCCCCGACACCGCGGTGGTCGAGGTCGGCGGTGTCGGCATGGCCGTCCGGTGCACGCCGGACACGCTGTCCACGCTCCGCGTCGGACAGCCCGCGAAGCTCGCCACCTCCCTCGTCGTCCGCGAGGACTCCCTGACCCTGTACGGCTTCGCCGACGACGACGGACGCCAGGTCTTCGAGCTGCTCCAGACCGCCACCGGCGTCGGCCCCCGGCTGGCCCAGGCGATGCTCGCCGTGCACAGCCCCGACGCCCTGCGCAGAGCGGTGGCCACCGGGGACGAGAAGGCGCTGACCGCCGTCCCCGGCATCGGCAAGAAGGGCGCCCAGAAGCTGCTCCTCGAACTGAAGGACCGGCTCGGGGAGCCCATCGGCGCGCCCGCGGTCGGCGCGCCCGTCACCGCCGGCTGGCGCGACCAGCTGCACGCCGCCCTGATCGGCCTCGGGTACGCGACCCGTGAGGCCGACGAGGCCGTGGCCGCGGTCACCCCCCAGGCGGAGGCCGCCGAGGGCGCCGTACCGGTGGGGCAGCTGCTGAAGGCGGCCCTGCAGACGCTGAACCGCGCCCGATAGCCCGCGCCGGCCGCCCGACGGCCCGCACCCGAGTCCGTACGGAGAGCTGAGGCACACGCACATGAACTGGGACGACACGAACGACACCGCCGCCTCCGAGCGGCTGGTGGAATCGGTCGCCGACCGCGAGGACCAGGCCGTGGAGGCCGCGCTGCGCCCCAAGGACCTGGGCGAGTTCATCGGCCAGGAGAAGGTCCGCGAGCAGCTCGACCTCGTCCTGCGCGCCGCCCGCGCCCGCGGCGCCACCGCCGACCACGTGCTGCTCTCGGGTGCCCCCGGCCTCGGCAAGACCACCCTCTCCATGATCATCGCGGCCGAGATGGAAGCCCCCATCCGCATCACCTCGGGCCCCGCCATCCAGCACGCGGGCGACCTCGCCGCGATCCTGTCCTCCCTCCAGGAGGGCGAGGTCCTCTTCCTCGACGAGATCCACCGCATGTCGCGGCCCGCCGAGGAGATGCTCTACATGGCGATGGAGGACTTCCGCGTCGACGTGATCGTCGGCAAGGGCCCCGGCGCCACCGCCATCCCGCTGGAGCTGCCGCCCTTCACCCTGGTCGGCGCCACCACCCGGGCCGGCCTGCTGCCGCCCCCGCTGCGCGACCGCTTCGGCTTCACCGCGCACATGGAGTTCTACGAACCGGCCGAGCTGGAGCGGGTCGTCCACCGCTCGGCGAGCCTGCTCGACGTGGAGATCGACACCGAGGGCGCCGCGGAGATCGCCGGCCGCTCCCGCGGCACCCCCCGCATCGCCAACCGTCTGCTGCGCCGCGTCCGTGACTACGCGCAGGTCAAGGGCGACGGCCGGATCACGAAGGACGTCGCCGCCGCGGCCCTCGCGGTGTACGAGGTCGACGCCCGGGGCCTGGACCGGCTGGACCGGGCGGTGCTGGAAGCCCTGCTCAAACTGTTCGGCGGCGGCCCGGTCGGCCTGTCCACGCTCGCCGTCGCGGTCGGGGAGGAGCGTGAGACCGTGGAGGAGGTGGCCGAACCCTTCCTGGTCCGGGAGGGACTGCTCGCCCGCACACCGCGCGGACGGGTGGCCACCCCGGCGGCATGGTCCCATCTCGGCCTCACGCCGCCCCGGTCCCAGGGCGCCGGAAAGGGACAAGGGGACCTGTTCGGGGCGTGACGGCGAGCACGTTGGCCCGGGCAGGAACCCGGGTGCCATGCTGAGCGTTGTTCCGGTGGTGCGGACTCGCTTAGACTCCGCCGATGCCGCCCTTGTCGGTGGCAGTACATACCCCCAACCATCAGGCCGTTCACCATCGCGGTCGTGTGAAGGAAGTTCCGACCCGTGAGTCTCCTGACCCTCCTCCCGTTCATTGTGCTCATCGGGGCCATGTTCCTGATGACCCGGTCGGCCAAGAAGAAGCAGCAGCAGGCCTCCGAGATGCGGAACCAGATGCAGCCCGGTTCCGGCGTCCGCACGATCGGGGGCATGTACGCCACGGTCAAGGAGGTCAGCGAGGACACCGTCCTCCTCGACGCCGGTCCGGGTGTGGAGCTGCTGTTCGCCAAGAACTCGATCGGCGCCGTCCTCACCGACGAGGAGTACAACCGCATCGTGCACGGCATCGAGCACGACCTGCAGTCCGACGCCGACGTCGTCCCGGACGACGCCTCCTCCCTCACCGAGACCGACGACTCCTCCGACGCTGCCGCCGTCTCCGACGACACGCCTGTCGACCTCGGCAAGAAGGACGCGGCCGACGAGCCGGCGGACGAGCCCGCCGACGCCACGGCGGACGCGCGGTCGAAGAAGTCCGACGGCGAGACCGACGCGAAGTAGCCGTGTTCACGGGGCGCGCGGCTGATGCCCGCGCGCCCCGGGACATGCCCGGCTCGCACGGGATCCCGACACCATGTCATGGCCACCCTCCCCCTGACCGGGGACGAGGCGGCCCGAGAGGGAGTACGAGAAGGTGGCAGCACTCAAAAAGGGACGGAACGCGAGCGCCACAAGCAAGCCGTGGCGCTCGCTGGCTCTGATCCTGATCGCCATCGTGGCGCTCACCGGAGGGATGTTCGCCTCCGGGCACACCACTCCGCGTCTCGGCATCGACCTGGCCGGTGGCACGAGCATCACGCTGGCAGCGGTCCCCGAGGCCGGCCAGGAGTCCGCGATCAACAAGACCAACATGGACACCGCGGTCTCCATCATGGAGCGGCGCGTCAACGGTCTGGGCGTCTCCGAGGCCGAGGTCCAGACGCAGGGCGAACGCAACATCATCGTCAACATTCCCAAGGGCACGAATTCCAAGCAGGCCCGGGAACAGGTCGGCACCACCGCCAAGCTCTACTTCCGTCCCGTCATCGCCACCGAGCTGGCCGGCGGCGGGGCCGCCCCGGAGCCGAGCGCCACCGGCGACTCCTCCGCCGACCCCTCCGGCGACAAGGCCACGGACAAGGCCACGGACAAGGAGGCCACCGACGGCTCCTCGCCCTCGGCGTCCACCAGCCCCTCGGCGAGCGCCACCACCCAGGGCCGCGCGGTCACCGACGCCCTGAAGGCCGACGAGAGCCCCGCCGCCACCGACAAGGCGAGCCCCTCCCCGTCCGCCACGGGCGGCGCGGCCGACGACGACAGCAAGCTCCAGGCCCAGTACGCCGCGCTCGACTGCACCAAGGAGAGCGTCCGCGCCACCGCCGGTGACGGCGCCAAGGCCACCGACTCCACCGTCGCCTGCGGCCAGAACTCCCAGGGCCAGTGGCAGAAGTACATCCTCGGCCCCGCCGCCGTCGACGGCACCGACGTCGACGAGGCCGACGCCGTCCTGAACACGCAGTCCGGCGCCGGCTGGACCGTGACCATGAAGTTCACGGGCGAGGGCTCCAAGAAGTTCGCCGACATCACCGGACAGCTCGCGCAGAAGCCGTCCCCGCAGAACCAGTTCGCGATCGTCCTGGACGGCGAGGTCGTCTCCGACCCCTACGTCCGGCAGGCCCTGACCGGCGGCAACGCCGAGATCTCCGGCAACTTCACGCAGCAGTCGTCGCAGGAACTGGCGAACATGCTGTCCTACGGCGCGCTGCCGCTGACCTTCCGCGAGGACAGCGTCACCACCGTCACCGCCGCCCTCGGCGGCGAGCAGCTGCAGGCCGGTCTCATCGCCGGTGCCATCGGCCTCGCGCTGGTGATCCTCTACCTGCTCTTCTACTACCGCGGCCTGTCCTTCATCGCCGTCGCCTCGCTGCTGGTCTCCGCCGCGCTCACCTACGTGATCATGGCGCTGCTCGGCCCGACGATCGGCTTCGCGCTGAACCTGCCGGCCGTCTGCGGTGCCATCGTGGCGATCGGCATCACGGCGGACTCGTTCATCGTCTACTTCGAACGGGTCCGGGACGAGATCCGCGAGGGCCGCACCCTGCGTCCCGCCGTGGAGCGCGCCTGGCCGCGCGCCCGGCGCACCATCCTGGTCTCCGACTTCGTGTCCTTCCTCGCCGCCGCCGTGCTCTTCGTGGTCACCGTCGGCAAGGTGCAGGGCTTCGCGTTCACCCTGGGTCTGACCACGGTCCTCGACGTCGTGGTGGTGTTCCTCTTCACCAAGCCGCTGCTCACGCTGATGGCCCGCCGCAAGTTCTTCGCGAGCGGCCACAAGTGGTCCGGTCTCGACCCGAAGGCGCTGGGTGCCAAGCCACCGCTGCGCCGCACCCGTCGTCCCTCCGCCCCTGCCCAGACGAAGGAGGCGTGAGAGATGTCGAAGCTCGGCACCCTCGGCGCCCGACTCCACCACGGCGAGATCGGCTACGACTTCGTCAAGAACCGCAAGATCTGGTACGGCATCTCGATCCTCATCACCATCACGGCCATCGTCGGCCTGGCGGTGCGCGGCCTGCACATGGGCATCGAGTTCCAGGGCGGGGCGGTCTTCACGACCCCGAAGAACATGAGCGTCTCGGTGTCCACGGCCGAGGGCTTCGCGGAGGACGCCTCCGGCCACGACGCCATCGTCCAGAAGCTCGGTGACGGCAGCCTGCGCATCCAGGTCGCCGGTATCGACACCAAGACCTCGGACACCATCAAGGACCGGCTCGCCGACGACCTCAAGGTCGACGGCGAGCAGATCAACGCCGAACTGGTCGGTCCCAGCTGGGGCGAGCAGATCGCCAACAAGGCCTGGCAGGGCCTGGGGATCTTCCTGATCCTGGTGGTGATCTATCTGGCGATCGCCTTCGAGTGGCGCATGGCGCTCGCGGCGTTCGTCGCGCTGATCCACGACATCACCATCACGGTCGGGATCTACGCCCTCGTCGGCTTCGAGGTCACCCCCGGCACGGTGATCGGTCTGCTCACCATCCTCGGTTACTCGCTGTACGACACGGTGGTCGTCTTCGACAGCCTCAAGGAACAGACCAAGGACATCACCAAGCAGACCCGCTGGACCTACAGCGAGATCGCCAACCGCTCGATCAACAGCACACTGGTGCGGTCGATCAACACGACGGTCGTGGCGCTGCTGCCGGTGGCGGGCCTGCTGTTCATCGGTGGCGGTGTCCTCGGCGCCGGCATGCTGAACGACATCTCGCTGTCGCTGTTCGTCGGCCTCGCCGCCGGTGCGTACTCCTCGATCTTCATCGCCACCCCGCTGGTCGCCGACCTCAAGGAGCGCGAGCCGGCGATGAGGTCCCTCAAGAAGCGCGTGCTGGCCAAGCGGGCCCACGGCGGGGACACGGACGCCGACCAGGCGGCCCCCGCGACCGACAGCGACTACGACGACGAACCCGAGGACGTCGCGGCCGCGGTCGTCGGCCCCCGTAACCAGCCCGCCTCCCGGGCGCGCGGCCGTGGCCGTCCTTCGGGGAAGCGCCGATGACCGGGCACACCGACCTCTCCGCCCTGCTGCTGAGCCGGATCCGGGACGTGGCGGACTACCCGGAGCCGGGCGTGATGTTCAAGGACATCACCCCGCTCCTGGCGGACCCCAAGGCGTTCGACGCGCTCACCGAGGCACTCGCGGACGTCGCCCGCCGGGCCGGCGCCACCAAGGTGGTCGGGCTGGAGGCACGCGGCTTCATCCTCGGCGCCCCGGTCGCCCTGCGGGCCGGCCTGGGCTTCATCCCGGTCCGCAAGGCGGGCAAGCTCCCCGGAGCCACGCTCAGCCAGGCGTACGACCTGGAGTACGGCTCCGCCGAGATCGAGGTGCACGCGGAGGACCTCGGCGGCGACGACCGCGTCCTGGTCGTCGACGACGTCCTGGCCACCGGCGGCACCGCCGAGGCCTCGCTCCAGCTCATCCGCAGGGCGGGCGCCGAGGTCGCGGGCCTCGCCGTGCTGATGGAGCTCGGCTTCCTCGGCGGCCGTGCCCGGCTGGAACCCGCCCTGGCGGGCGCCCCGCTGGAGGCGCTGCTCACGGTCTGAGGGCCCTGAGGGCCCCGGAGAACGGACCCGACGACACCACGCAGGCGGACCCGGAGGAATCCGGCGTCCGCCTCGTGCGTTTCTCCTGTTGACGGTCCTCACACCGCTCCGGAGGCGATCGTCGGGCCCTGGCTCGCTACCATGGGGTCTCCGGAGCCTGACCGGGGATCCGGATCGCGCACGAGGAGCCCTCTTGCCAGACGAGGCCCAGCACCTGACCGCCGCCAAGCCCGAGTCCGCCTCGGCAGCCGCGGCGAAGCCCGCGCCGAGCGCGCCACAGGCGAAGAACGACACCCGCGGGCCGGTCCAGCACGCCCAGGCGGCTCCCGTCGACAAGCCCGAGCAGCCGCGGCCCAAGCCGCCGCCCCCCGACCGCTCCGCCCCGTCGGCCCGCACCAACACCGGCCAGCCGCGCTCCGGCTCCTCCAACCGTGTCCGCGCCCGCCTGGCCCGGCTCGGCGTGCAGCGGGCCAACCCGTACAACCCGGTGCTGGAGCCGCTGCTGCGGATCGTCCGCGGCAACGACCCCAAGATCGAGAACGCCACGCTGCGCCAGATCGAGCGCGCCTACCAGGTCGCCGAGCGCTGGCACCGCGGCCAGAAGCGCAAGAGCGGCGACCCGTACATCACCCACCCCCTCGCCGTCACCACGATCCTCGCCGAGCTCGGCATGGACCCGGCGACACTGATGGCCGGGCTGCTGCACGACACCGTCGAGGACACCGAGTACGGCCTGGAGGACCTGCGCCGAGACTTCGGCGACGTCGTCGCCCTGCTCGTCGACGGCGTCACCAAGCTGGACAAGGTCAAGTTCGGCGAGGCCGCGCAGGCCGAGACCGTACGCAAGATGGTCGTCGCCATGGCCAAGGACCCCCGCGTCCTGGTCATCAAGCTCGCCGACCGCCTGCACAACATGCGCACCATGCGCTACCTCAAGCGCGAGAAGCAGGAGAAGAAGGCGCGCGAGACCCTGGAGATCTACGCGCCGCTCGCCCACCGCCTGGGCATGAACACCATCAAGTGGGAGCTGGAGGACCTCGCCTTCGCGATCCTCTACCCCAAGATGTACGACGAGATCGTCCGCCTGGTCGCCGAGCGCGCGCCCAAGCGCGACGAGTACCTCGCCATCGTCACCGACGAGGTGCAGCAGGACCTCAGGTCCGCCCGCATCAAGGCCACCGTCACCGGCCGGCCCAAGCACTACTACAGCGTCTACCAGAAGATGATCGTCCGCGGCCGTGACTTCGCGGAGATCTACGACCTGGTGGGCATCCGCGTCCTCGTGGACACGGTCCGCGACTGCTACGCGGCCCTCGGCACGGTGCACGCGCGATGGAACCCGGTCCCCGGCCGGTTCAAGGACTACATCGCGATGCCCAAGTTCAACATGTACCAGTCGCTGCACACGACGGTCATCGGCCCCGGTGGCAAGCCCGTCGAGCTGCAGATCCGCACGTTCGACATGCACCGCCGCGCCGAGTACGGCATCGCCGCGCACTGGAAGTACAAGCAGGAGGCCGTCGCCGGCGCCTCCAAGATCCGCACCGACGCGCCCAAGTCGTCCGGCAAGAGCAAGGACGACCACCTCAACGACATGGCGTGGCTGCGCCAGCTCCTCGACTGGCAGAAGGAGACCGAGGACCCGGGCGAGTTCCTGGAGTCGCTGCGCTTCGACCTCTCGCGCAACGAGGTCTTCGTCTTCACCCCCAAGGGCGACGTCATAGCGCTGCCCGCCGGTGCCACCCCCGTGGACTTCGCGTACGCGGTGCACACCGAGGTCGGCCACCGCACCATAGGCGCCCGGGTCAACGGCCGCCTGGTGCCGCTGGAGTCGACCCTGGACAACGGCGACCTGGTGGAGGTCTTCACCTCCAAGGCGGCCGGTGCGGGGCCCTCCCGCGACTGGCTGGGCTTCGTGAAGTCGCCCCGCGCCCGCAACAAGATCCGCGCCTGGTTCTCCAAGGAGCGCCGCGACGAGGCGATCGAGCAGGGCAAGGACTCCATCGTCCGCGCCATGCGCAAGCAGAACCTCCCGATCCAGCGCATCCTCACCGGCGACTCGCTCGTCACGCTGGCGCACGAGATGCGCTACTCGGACATCTCCGCGCTGTACGCGGCGATCGGTGAGGGCCATGTCTCCGCGCAGAACATCGTGCAGAAGCTGGTGCAGGCCCTCGGCGGCGAGGAGGCGGCCACCGAGGAGATCGACGAGTCGGTCCCGCCCACCCGCAGCCGCCGCAAGCGCCGCTCCAGCGCCGACCCCGGCGTCATCGTCAAGGGCGTCGAGGACGTGTGGGTCAAGCTGGCCCGCTGCTGCACCCCCGTACCGGGCGACCCGATCATCGGCTTCGTCACCCGCGGCAGCGGCGTCTCCGTGCACCGCAGCGACTGCGTGAACGTCGACTCGCTGTCCCGCGAGCCCGAGCGGATTCTCGAGGTCGAGTGGGCGCCCACCCAGTCCTCGGTGTTCCTGGTCGCCATCCAGGTCGAGGCCCTCGACCGCTCCCGGCTGCTCTCGGACGTCACGCGCGTGCTGTCCGACCAGCACGTCAACATCCTCTCCGCGGCCGTGCAGACCTCCCGCGACCGGGTCGCCACCTCCCGGTTCACCTTCGAGATGGGCGACCCCAAGCACCTGGGACACGTCCTGAAGGCCGTACGCGGCGTGGAGGGCGTCTACGACGTCTACCGCGTCACCTCGGCCCGCAACCGCACGTAGAACACACGCGGTACACACGGAAGGGGGCCGCCGTACCCGAAGGTACGGCGGCCCCCTTCCGTGCGGGCGGCCTCAGCCGCCGAACTCCTGCAGACCCTTCAGCGCCTGGTCCAGCAGGGCCTGGCGACCCTGCAGCTCGCGCTCCAGCTTGTCCGCCTTGGCGGTGTTGCCCTGCGCCCTGGCCTGCTCGATCTGGCCCCTGAGCCTGTCCACGGCGGCCTGCAGCTGGCCGGTCAGACCCTCGGCCCGCGCACGGGCCTCCGGGTTCGTCCGGCGCCACTCGGCCTCCTCGGCCTCCTGCAGGGCGCGCTCCACGGTGTGCATCCGGCCCTCGACCCGCGGCCGGGCGTCCCGCGGCACATGGCCGATGGCCTCCCAGCGCTCGTTGAGCGCGCGGAACGCCGCCCGGGAGGCCTTCAGGTCCGTGATCGGCAGCAGCTTCTCCGCCTCGCCGGCCAGCTCCTCCTTGAGCTTGAGGTTCTCGGCCTGCTCCGCGTCACGCTCGGCGAACACCGAGCCGCGGGCGGCGAAGAAGACGTCCTGGGCGCCGCGGAAGCGGTTCCACAGGTCGTCCTCGTGCTCACGCTGGGCGCGGCCCGCGGCCTTCCACTCCGCCATCAGCTCGCGGTACCGGGCCGCCGTCGGGCCCCAGTCCGTCGAGTTCGACAGCGCCTCGGCCTCACCGACCAGCCGCTCCTTGGTCCGGCGGGCTTCCTCGCGCTGCGCGTCCAGCTGCGCGAAGTGCTGCTTGCGCCGCTTGGAGAACGCCGACCGCGCGTGCGAGAAGCGGTGCCACAGCTCGTCGTCGGACTTGCGGTCCAGCCGCGGCAGGCCCTTCCAGGTGTCCACCAGGGCCCGCAGCCGCTCACCGGCCGCCCGCCACTGGTCGGACTGCGCCAGCTCCTCGGCCTCGGTGACCAGCGCCTCCTTGGCCTGGCGCGCCTCGTCGGACTGGCGGGCCCGCTGCGCCTTGCGCTCCTCGCGACGCGCCTCCACCAGCTCCACGAGCTTGTCCAGCCGGGCCCCGAGGGCCGCCAGGTCGCCGACCGCGTGATGGGCGTCGACCTGCTCGCGCAGGTGGCCGATCGCGGCCATGGCGTCCTTGGACGACAGGTCGGTGGTCTTCACTCGCTTCTCGAGGAGGCCGATCTCGACAACCAGGCCCTCGTACTTGCGCTCGAAGTAGGCCAGCGCCTCGTCGGGGGAGCCGGCCTGCCAGGAACCGACGACCTTCTCGCCGTCGGCCGTACGCACGTACACGGTCCCCGTCTCGTCGACGCGGCCCCACGGGTCGCTGCTCACAGCGCCTCCTCCACATGATGCCGTCGAGGGGGCCTGTGTGCTCCCCCGGGCATCGTCCACAGTTTCGTCACGGCCAACATAGGCGACCGACGGGATGCCTGTCCGCATCCCGCGCGACCGAAATTACGCAGTTGGGGCTCACGATGCGGCGACTGTCGCCTTGTCGATCACGACGGTCGCGTTGGGCGCCCCGTCGCCGGCCCCGGTGCTCTCCCCGGCGTCGGCGATCTTCTTCAGCACCTTCAGACCGGCGTCCGAAATGGTGCCGAACGGGGTGTAGCTCGGCGGGAGCTGGCTGTCCTGGTAGACCAGGAAGAACTGGCTGCCGCCGCTGTCCTTCTGGCCGGTGTTGGCCATGGCGACCGTGCCCGCCGGGTAGACGTTGTCCTTCAGGCTCGCGTCCTTCAGGTTCTCGTCCGGGATGGTGTAGCCCGGCCCGCCGGTGCCGGTGCCCGTCGGGTCGCCGCACTGCAGCACGTAGATGCCGTTCGTGGTGAGCCGGTGGCACTTCGTGTGGTCGAAGTAGCCCTTGTTCGCCAGGAAGTCGAACGAGTTGACCGTGTGCGGGGCCGCCGACGCCTTCAGCGCCACGTCTATGGCGCCGCAGGTGGTGTCCAGCTTCAGCGTGTACTTCGCCGACTTGTCGATCGACATCGCCGGCTCCTTCTTCCAGGTCTTCTTCGCGACCTCGCCCTTCGCGGGCTCCTCGCACGGGTCCGGAGCCTTGCTGGGCGTCTCCGCGCCCGGCGTGGCCTCCGCGCTCGTGGTGGTCTTGTCGTCGTCCTGCTTCAGCACCCCGGTCGTGTACAGCGCGAGGCTGCCGATCAGGACCACACCGAGCACCGACGCGATCACCGCGTTGCGGACCCGCGCCTTCTGACGCGCCTCGGTACGCCGCTGCTGCTGCCGCAAGAACTTCTCCCGGGCGAGCTGACGCCGCCGCTGCTCCTGGCTGACCACCGGGTTCTCTCCTCATACGTCTCGTGTGCCGGCCGGTACGCGTGCGTACGTGCGGTGAGCCGACCGCCTGCGTGTGCCCCGTACCGTATATGGGTTCGCTGAGGAATCGGCAGCGCCGGTAGGCTCTGACCACGGGCGCAGCCCCGTCGCAAGCCTCCCGTACCGACACAAACGAAGGACGATCGTGCTCATTGCCGGGTTCCCCGCCGGGGCCTGGGGGACGAACTGTTATCTCGTCGCCCCCGCCGCCGGTGAGGAGTGCGTGATCATCGACCCCGGCCACCAGGCCGCCGACGGCGTGGCGGAGGCGGTCCGCAAGCACCGGCTCAAGCCCGTCGCCGTCGTCCTCACCCACGGCCACATCGACCATGTCGCCTCGGTGGTCCCGGTGTGCGGAGCGCACGACGTTCCCGCCTGGATCCACCCCGAGGACCGGTACATGATGAGCGACCCCGAGAAGGGCATGGGCCGGGCCCTCGGCATGCCGCTCATGGGGGAGCTGACGGTGGGGGAGCCTGACGACGTCAAGGAGCTCACCGACGGGGCGAAACTACGGCTGGCGGGCCTGGAGTTCGGCGTCTCGCACGCGCCGGGCCATACCAAGGGGTCGGTGACCTTCGGCCTGCCCGAGTCGGCGGACGTCCCGCCGGTCATGTTCTCGGGCGACCTGCTGTTCGCCGGCTCCATCGGACGCACCGACCTGCCCGGCGGTGACATGGCCGAGATGCTCGACTCGCTGGCCCGCGTGTGCCTGCCGCTCGACGACTCGACCGTGGTGCTGTCCGGCCACGGCCCCCAGACGACCATCGGCCAGGAGCGCGCCACCAACCCGTATCTGCGGCAGGTGGCGGCCGGCCAGGGAGCGCCCCAGGCTCCCCGACGAGGAATGTGACGACTACTTCCGTGAGCACTTTCAAGGCCCCGAAGGGCACGTACGACCTGCTGCCGCCCGATTCCGCCAAGTTCCTCGCCGTGCGCGAGGCGATCGCGGCCCCGCTGCGCGGCTCCGGCTACGGCTACATCGAGACGCCCGGCTTCGAGAACGTCGAACTGTTCGCGCGCGGTGTCGGTGAGTCCACCGACATCGTCACCAAGGAGATGTACGCCTTCGAGACCAAGGGCGGCGACCGGCTCGCCCTGCGCCCGGAGGGCACCGCCTCCGTGCTGCGCGCCGCCCTGGAGGCCAACCTGCACAAGGCGGGCAACCTCCCGGTCAAGCTCTGGTACTCCGGCTCGTACTACCGCTACGAGCGCCCCCAGAAGGGCCGTTACCGCCACTTCTCCCAGGTCGGCGCCGAGGCGATCGGCGCCGAGGACCCGGCGCTGGACGCCGAGCTGATCATCCTCGCCGACCAGGCGTACCGCTCGCTCGGCCTGCAGAACTTCCGCATCCTGCTCAACAGCCTCGGCGACAAGGAGTGCCGCCCGGTCTACCGGGCCGCGCTGCAGGACTTCCTGCGCGGCCTCGACCTGGACGAGGACACCCTGCGCCGGGCGGACATCAACCCGTTGCGCGTCCTGGACGACAAGCGGGAGTCGGTGCAGAAGCAGCTCACCGGCGCGCCCCTGCTGCGCGACTACCTCTGCGACGCCTGCAAGGCGTACCACGAGGAGGTCCGCGAGCTGATCACGGCGGCGGGCGTGGCCTTCGAGGACGACCCCAAGCTGGTGCGCGGCCTGGACTACTACACCCGCACCACCTTCGAGTTCGTCCACGACGGCCTGGGTTCCCAGTCCGCGGTGGGCGGCGGCGGCCGCTACGACGGCCTGTCGGAGATGATCGGCGGACCCGCGCTGCCGTCCGTCGGCTGGGCGCTCGGCGTCGACCGCACCGTGCTGGCGCTGGAGGCGGAGGGCGTCGAGCTGGAACTGCCCGCCACCACCAGCGTGTTCGCCGTGCCGCTCGGCGACGAGGCCCGCCGCGTGCTGTTCGCGAAGGTCACCGAGCTGCGCAAGAACGGCGTGGCCGCGGACTTCGCCTACGGCGGCAAGGGCCTGAAGGCCGCGATGAAGGCGGCCAACCGCTCGGGCGCCCGGTACGCGCTCATCCTCGGCGAGCGGGACCTCGCCGAGGGCGTCGTCCAGCTCAAGGACCTGGAGTCCGGCGAGCAGAGCGCGGTCGGCGTGAACGAGGTCGTGGCGGAGCTCGAGTCCCGCCTCGGCTGAGACTCCCGCTCCACGGGCGCCGGGTCCCCTCCCGAGGGGGCCCGGCTCTCGCGACGTCAACCGCGCGCACCCCGCCGCCACCCGGAAGGGGAGCCGGGACCGGACGCCTGTGCGGGCGCCCCACGAAGGTCGGCCGAAACCCTGCGCCCCGGGGCGAACAGGTGTACGTCCTTATTTACGGTCAACGGCGCACGCACCGAGCCGTACGGCACAATGGCCCCTGCCCGAAGCAGGTCCCCACTCACCAGTGACGGAATCGGCGTGATGAGCAAGACGACAGTCAGGGACGTCGACATGGAGCCCGAATCCCCCTCCCCGCACCAGCGTGCCGCCTCCGCGCCGCGCACCGAGGGCGCGAGCCGGGCGTTCGCGCTGCTCCTGATCATCACCGGCGCCGCCGGCGTCCTCGCCGCGTGGGTGATCACACTCGACAAGTTCAAGCTGCTCGAGGCCAAGGTCAAGGGTGAGACGTTCGTCCCCGGCTGCAGCCTCAACCCGGTCGTCTCCTGCGGCAGCGTCATGGAGAGCGACCAGGCCTCCGTGTTCGGCTTCCCCAACCCGATGCTGGGCCTCGTCACCTACGGCATCGTGGTCTGCGTCGGCATGAGCCTGCTCGCCCGGGCCCGCTTCCCGCGCTGGTACTGGCTCACCTTCAACGCCGGCACCCTCTTCGGCGTCGGCTTCTGCGCCTGGCTGATGTTCCAGTCCCTGTACCGGATCAACGCCCTGTGCCTGTGGTGCTGCCTGGCCTGGGTCGCCACGATCATCATGTTCTGGTACGTGACCTCCTTCAACGTCCGCAAGGGCTTCCTGCCCGCCCCGAGCTGGCTGAAGAGCTTCTTCGGCGAGTTCACCTGGGTCATGCCGGTGCTGCACATCGGCATCATCGGCATGCTGATCCTGACCCGCTGGTGGGACTTCTGGACCAGCTGACCGCCCGCCCGGGCTGTCGGCGCGGTGCTTTAGGGTTTCAGGGTGGAGCCCGACCTGTTCACCGCCGCAGCAGAAGAACGCCAGGAGAAGGACCCGGCCGGCAGCCCTCTGGCGGTCCGGATGCGCCCGCGCACCCTCGACGAGGTGGTGGGCCAGCAGCACCTGCTGAAGCCGGGCTCCCCGCTGCGCAGACTCGTCGGCGAGGGCTCCACGGGGCCCGCAGGCCCGTCCTCGGTGATCCTCTGGGGCCCGCCCGGCACCGGCAAGACCACCCTCGCCTACGTCGTCTCCAAGGCCACCAACAAGCGCTTCGTGGAGTTGTCCGCGATCACCGCGGGCGTCAAGGAGGTCCGCGCGGTCATCGACGGCGCCCGCCGCGCCTCCGGCGGGTACGGCCAGGAGACCGTCCTCTTCCTCGACGAGATCCACCGCTTCAGCAAGGCCCAGCAGGACTCCCTGCTCCCGGCCGTGGAGAACCGCTGGGTCACCCTGATCGCCGCGACCACCGAGAACCCGTACTTCTCGGTCATCTCCCCGCTGCTGTCGCGCTCCCTGCTGCTCACCCTGGAACCGCTCACCGACGACGACGTCCGCGGCCTGCTGCGGCGCGCCCTCACCGACGAGCGGGGTCTCAAGGGCGCCGTCACCCTCCCCGAGGACACCGAGGACCACTTCCTGCGCATCGCCGGCGGGGACGCCCGCCGCGCGCTCACCGCCCTGGAGGCCGCAGCCGGCGCCGCGCTCGACAAGGGCGAGGCGGAGGTGACCCTGGCGACGCTGGAGGAGACCGTCGACCGGGCCGCCGTGAAGTACGACCGCGACGGCGACCAGCACTACGACGTCGCCAGCGCCCTGATCAAGTCCATCCGCGGCTCCGACGTCGACGCCGCCCTGCACTACCTGGCCCGCATGATCGAGGCCGGCGAGGACCCCCGCTTCATCGCCCGCCGCCTGATGATCTCCGCCAGCGAGGACATCGGCCTCGCCGATCCGAACGCACTGCCCGTCGCGGTCGCCGCCGCCCAGGCCGTCGCCATGATCGGCTTTCCCGAGGCCGCCCTCACCCTCAGCCACGCCACGATCGCCCTCGCCCTCGCGCCCAAGTCCAACGCGGCCACCACCGCGATCGGCGCCGCCCTGGAGGACGTGCGCAAGGGACTGGCCGGACCCGTGCCGTCCCACCTGCGCGACAGCCACTACAAGGGCGCCGGCAAGCTCGGCCACGGCAAGGGCTACACCTACCCGCACGACCTGCCCGAGGGCATCGCCGCCCAGCAGTACGCGCCGGACGCCTTGAAGGACCGCGAGTACTACGAGCCCACCCGGCACGGCGCGGAGGCGCGGTACGCGGACGCCGTGGAGTGGACCAGGAAGCACCTCGGTCGCAAGCGGTCCTGAGCACCCTGTAGACTCACGCGAAGTGCTGTGTCCCGTGTCCGGCTCCGGTCGGCGCCTCAGGCGGGACGGCCAGCCGGATCTTTCGATCCAGGAGCGTCGCGCACCGCCGTAGGTGTCGCGGGCAGCCCACCACCACCCGTAAGTCCCGGGACCGGTCGGTGGGCCGTTCGTGTGCTGCACGTATGTGCCCAGACCAGGGGAGCGGCTGCCCAGCTCGTCCCGCGTGGACCTGCTGGGAATCCCCGGCTGCGGATGCGACCTCCCGTAACCCTGAGGCAGCCGTAAAGGAAAAGGAAAAGAAGTGGCGAACCAGTCCCGCCCCAAGGTCAAGAAGTCGCGTGCCCTCGGCATCGCGCTGACCCCGAAGGCCGTCAAGTACTTCGAGGCCCGCCCCTACCCGCCGGGTGAGCACGGCCGTGGCCGCAAGCAGAACTCGGACTACAAGGTCCGTCTGCTGGAGAAGCAGCGTCTGCGCGCGCAGTACGACCTCTCCGAGCGCCAGCTCGTCCGTGCCTACGAGCGCGCCTCCAAGACCTCGATGAAGACCGGCGAGGCCCTGGTCATCGAGCTCGAGCGCCGTCTCGACGCGCTGGTCCTGCGTTCGGGCATCGCCCGCACGATCTACCAGGCCCGCCAGATGGTCACGCACGGCCACATCCAGGTGAACGGCAAGAAGGTCGACAAGCCTTCCTTCCGTGTCCGCCCGGACGACGTCGTCGAGGTCCGCGAGCGCAGCAAGGAGAAGACCCTCTTCACGATCGCTCGTGAGGGTGGCTTCGCCCCCGACGGTGAGATCCCGCGCTACCTCCAGGTGAACCTCAAGGCCCTGGCGTTCCGCCTGGACCGTGAGCCGAACCGCAAGGAGATCCCGGTGATCTGCGACGAGCAGCTCGTCGTCGAGTACTACGCCCGCTGACCCCAGCAGGCACGCGGTATCCCGAGCCCGTCGTCTCCCCGCCCCTCCGGGCGGGCGAGGCGGCGGGCTCGTCCTCGCCCCGCCCCGCGCGGAACTCCGGCCGTGCCGGACACTAATCCGGTACGGAGACGCGCCACCGGCGCGATAGGCTCGGTGACACGACTTTCTCGATGTTCAGGCGCGTTTCAAGGGAGCGGGTGCACACAGTGTCCGGTGGCGAGGTGGCCGGAATCCTGGTGGCCGTCTTCTGGGCGATCCTGGTCTCCTTCCTCGCCGTCGCGCTGGCGAGGCTGGCCCAGACGCTCCGGGCGACCACCAAACTGGTGGCGGACGTGACCGACCAGGCCGTCCCCCTGCTGGCGGACGCCTCCACGGCGGTGCGCTCCGCGCAGACCCAGATCGAACGGGTCGACGCGATCGCCTCCGACGTCCAGGAGGTCACCTCCAACGCCTCCGCGCTGTCCACCACCGTGGCCTCCACCTTCGGCGGCCCCCTGGTCAAGGTCGCCGCCTTCGGCTACGGCGTGCGCCGGGCCGTCAGCGGCCGCAAGGAGGACGCGCCCGCCAAGACGCGGCGCGACGTGATCGTGGGCCGCACCGTCCCGGGCGCGCGGCGCGACAAGCGGACCCGGGGAAAGAAGGACTGACCCGACGATGTTCCGCCGAACGTTCTGGTTCAGCACCGGCGTCGCCGCCGGCGTGTGGGCCACCACCAAGGTCAACCGCAAGCTCAAGCAGCTCAAGCCCGACCACCTCGCCGTCACCGCGGCGAACAAGGCGATCGAGGCGGGCGGCCGGCTCAAGGACCGCGCGGTGGACTTCGCGCTCGAGGTCCGCGACAACATGGCCCAGCGGGAGGCCGAACTGGGCGACGCGCTCGGGCTGAACGCCCCCGTCGACCGTGAACTGCCCGCGCCCCGCGGCTGCGCCGTGATCGAGAACCGCAACAGCCCCACGTACGTCGAGGCCCCGGCCCGGAAATCGACGTACCCGACGTACCCGTACAACCGGAATGAGGACCACTGATGGAGTCGGCCGAGATCCGCCGCCGCTGGCTGAGCTTCTTCGAGGAGCGCGGGCACACCGTCGTCCCGTCGGCGTCGCTCATCGCGGACGACCCGACTCTGCTGCTCGTCCCGGCCGGCATGGTGCCCTTCAAGCCCTACTTCCTCGGCGAGGTCAAGCCGCCCTTCGACCGCGCCACCAGCGTGCAGAAGTGCGTGCGCACCCCCGACATCGAAGAGGTCGGCAAGACCACCCGCCACGGCACGTTCTTCCAGATGTGCGGCAACTTCTCCTTCGGCGACTACTTCAAGGAAGGCGCCATCAAGCTCGCCTGGGAGCTGCTCACCGGCCCTCAGGACAAGGGCGGTTACGGCCTGGAGGCCGAGAAGCTCTGGATCACCGTCTACCAGGACGACGACGAGGCCGAGCAGATCTGGCGCGACGTCGTCGGCGTGCCCGCCGAGCGCATCCAGCGCCTGGGCAAGAAGGACAACTTCTGGTCCATGGGCGTCCCCGGCCCCTGCGGCCCCTGCTCCGAGATCAACTACGACCGCGGCCCCGAGTTCGGCGCCGAGGGCGGCCCCGCCGTCAACGACGAGCGGTACGTGGAGATCTGGAACCTCGTCTTCATGCAGTACGAGCGGGGCGAGGGCACCGGCAAGGACGACTTCGAGATCCTCGGCGACCTGCCCAGCAAGAACATCGACACCGGCCTCGGCCTCGAGCGGCTCGCCATGATTCTGCAGGGCGTGCAGAACATGTACGAGATCGACACCTCCATGGCCGTCATCGAGAAGGCCACCGAGCTGACCGGCGTCCGCTACGGCGACGCCCAGAGCTCCGACGTCTCGCTGCGCGTCGTCACCGACCACATGCGCACCTCCGTGATGCTCATCGGCGACGGCGTCACCCCCGGCAACGAGGGCCGCGGCTACGTGCTGCGCCGCATCATGCGCCGCGCCATCCGGAACATGCGCCTGCTCGGCGCCACCGGCCCGGTCGTCAAGGACCTCATCGACGTCGTCATCGGCATGATGGGGCAGCAGTACCCGGAGCTGATCACCGACCGCGAGCGGATCGAGAAGGTCGCCCTCGCCGAGGAGAACGCCTTCCTCAAGACGCTGAAGGCCGGCACCAACATCCTCGACACCGCCGTGTCCGAGACCAAGGCCGCGGGCTCCGCCGTGCTCCCCGGCGACAAGGCCTTCCTGCTGCACGACACCTGGGGCTTCCCCATCGACCTCACCCTGGAGATGGCCGCCGAGCAGGGCCTCTCCGTGGACGAGGACGGCTTCCGCCGCCTGATGAAGGAGCAGCGGGAGCGCGCCAAGGCCGACGCCCGGTCCAAGAAGACCGGCCACGCCGACCTCGGCGCCTACCGCGAGATCGCCGACCGGGCCGGCGCCACCGACTTCATCGGCTACACGGACACCGCGGGCGAGTCCGCCGTCGTCGGCATCCTCGTCGACGGCGTCTCCTCGCCCGCCGCCACCGAGGGCGACGAGGTCGAGATCGTCCTGGACCGCACCCCCTTCTACGCCGAGGGCGGCGGCCAGATCGGCGACACCGGCCGGATCCGCACCGACTCCGGTGCCGTCATCGAGGTCCGCGACTGCCAGAAGCCGGTCCCGGGCGTCTACGTCCACAAGGGCGTCGTCCAGGTCGGCGAGGTCACCGTCGGTGCCCGCGCCCACGCCGCCATCGACGACCGCCGGCGCAAGGCCATCGCCCGCGCCCACTCGGCCACCCACCTCACCCACCAGGCCCTGCGCGACGCCCTCGGCCCGACGGCCGCCCAGGCCGGCTCCGAGAACCAGCCCGGCCGGTTCCGCTTCGACTTCGGCTCCCCGGCCGCCGTCCCGCACACGGTCATGCTGGACGTCGAGCAGAAGATCAACGAGGTGCTCGCCCGCGACCTCGACGTGCGCGCCGACGTCATGGGCATCGACGACGCCAGGAAGCAGGGCGCCATCGCCGAGTTCGGCGAGAAGTACGGCGAGCGGGTCCGCGTGGTGACCATCGGCGACTTCTCCAAGGAGCTGTGCGGCGGCACCCACGTGCACAACACCGCTCAGCTGGGTCTGGTGAAGCTGCTCGGCGAGTCCTCCATCGGCTCCGGCGTGCGCCGCATCGAGGCCCTGGTCGGCGTGGACGCCTACAACTTCCTCGCCCGCGAGCACACGGTCGTCAACCAGCTCACCGAACTGCTCAAGGGCCGTTCCGAGGAGCTGCCCGAGAAGGTCTCCGCCATGCTCGGCCGGCTGAAGGACGCCGAGAAGGAGATCGAGAAGTTCCGTGCCGAGAAGGTGCTCCAGGCCGCCGCCGGTCTCGCCGAGTCCGCCAAGGACATCAGGGGCGTCGCCGTCGTCACCGGCCAGGTCCCGGACGGCACCACCGCCGACGACCTGCGCAAGCTGGTGCTCGACGTGCGCGGCCGCATCCAGGGCGGCCGGGCCGCCGTCGTGGCCCTGTTCAGCGCGGTCAACGGCAAGCCGCTCACCGTCATCGCCACCAACGAGGCCGCCCGCGAGCGCGGACTCAAGGCCGGTGACCTGGTGCGCACCGCCGCCAAGACCCTCGGCGGGGGCGGTGGCGGCAAGCCGGACGTCGCCCAGGGTGGCGGCCAGAACCCGGCCGCCGTCGGCGAGGCCGTGGACGCAGTGGAGCGTCTCGTGGCGGACACCGCCAAGTGAACGACGGTCCCACGCACCAGCAGGCGGACGGCCCGGCCCTGCGCCGCGGCCGCCGCCTCGCGGTCGACGTCGGGGACGCCCGGATCGGGGTCGCCTCCTGCGACCCCGACGGGATCCTCGCCACCCCGGTCGAGACCGTCCCCGGCCGGGACGTCCCGGCCGCGCACCGCAGACTGAGGCAGCTCGTCGAGGAGTACGAGCCGATCGAGGTCGTCGTCGGTCTCCCTCGCTCCCTCAAGGGGGGCGAGGGCCCCGCCGCCGCCAAGGTCCGCGGCTTCACCCAGGAGCTGGCACGTATGATCGCCCCGGTTCCGGTGCGGCTCGTGGACGAGCGGATGACCACGGTGACGGCCAGTCAGGGGCTGCGCGCCTCGGGCGTGAAGTCCAAGAAGGGCCGCGCCGTCATCGACCAGGCCGCCGCTGTGATCATCCTCCAGCAGGCACTGGAATCCGAACGGGTGTCAGGCAGACCACCCGGCGAGGGCGTCGAAGTGGTCATCTGATCGCGATACGGTAACGTTCCGCGCGATGCGGGCGGTGTTCGAACAGCCCCGCACTAAGAGAGGCGGAACGGGAGCCGCGGTCTTCAGGAAGCCGGGCTGCCGCCGCCTCGCGGCTCTAGGGGATCGATGACTGAGTATGGCCGGGGCCAAGGCTCCGAACCGTGGCATCCGGACGACCCGTTGTACGGGGACGGCGGATGGGAAGGGCAGCAGGGCCGGCAGGCCGCGCAGCCCTCCTACGACGGCCAGGCGCAGCAGTACCCGCAGCAGCCGCAGGCGCAGCAGCAGTACGGCGACTGGGGCACCGGTGACCAGGGCGGATACGGCGACCAGTCGTACCCGCAGTACGACCAGTACGGTCAGCAGTACGCGCCGCAGCAGCCCCAGCAGCCTCATCACCAGCAGCAGTACCCGCAGCATCAGCAGCAGCCCCAGCAGCAGTACGACCAGAACGGCTGGCCCACGGGCTCCTACCCCCAGGACCCCTACGCCGGCGGCCCCGTGGACCCGTACGCCCAGCAGCCGTCCGCCCCGTACGGCGGGGAGCAGTCCGACTACTACGGCGCGCCCGAGGCCTACCCGCCGCCCGAGCCCCCCGGCCGCCGGCGCGCCGAGCCCGAACCTGAATCGCAGACGGACTGGGATCCCGGGCCTGACCAGGGCGAACACGCGTTCTTCGCGGGCGGCGACGACGACGATGACGGCCGCGACGACGAGCCGGAGGACCGGCGCGGACGCGGTGACCGCAGGGGTGGCAAGGAGCGCCGGGGCGGCAAGGAGAAGAAACGACGCAGCGGCCTGGCGTGTCTGGTGGTCGTCGTGGTCTTCGGCGGCGGCCTGGCCGGTGTCAGCTACTTCGGCTACCAGTTCTACCAGGATCGTTTCGGCAGCGCCCCGGACTTCGCGGGGTCGGGCAACGGCGAGCAGGTCACCGTCACCATCCCCAAGGGCTCGGGCGGCTACGCCATCGGCCAGGAACTCAAGAAGATGGGCGTGGTCAAGAGCGTCGACGCCTTCGTCGCGGCGCAGGCGGCCAACCCGGACGGCAAGAGCATCCAGGACGGCGTCTACACGATGCAGAAGGAGATGTCGGCCGCGAGCGCGGTCGAACTGATGCTCAGCCCGACGAGCCGCAACAACCTGATCATCGCCGAGGGCAAGCGCAACGCAGCCGTCTACGAGCTCATCGACGCGCGCCTGGAGGTCAAGAAGGGCACCACCGCCAAGGTCGCCGAGACCAAGTGGAAGACGCTCGGCCTGCCCGCGTGGGCCATGAACCACCCGGACGTGAAGGACCCGCTGGAGGGCTTCCTGTTCCCGTCCAGCTACGCCGTCGCCAAGGGGCAGACGCCGGAGGACGTCCTCAAGCAGATGGTGGCTCGTGCCACCGAGAAGTACGAGTCGCTGGACTTCGAGGCCAAGTCCAGGAGCCTCGGCCTCGACGGGCCGTGGGAACTGGTGACGGTCGCGAGCCTGGTGCAGGCCGAGGGCAAGACCCACGACGACTTCCGCAAGATGTCCGAGGTCATCTACAACCGGCTGAAGCCGACCAACACCGAGACGAACCAGAAGCTGCAGTTCGACTCGTCCTTCAACTACCTCAAGGGTCAAAGCAACATCGACATCTCCGAGTCGGAGATCAACAGCAACACCGACCCCTACAACACGTACACCAACAAGGGACTGCCGCCCGGTCCCATCGGCAATCCTGGTGACGACGCCATCAAGGCGGCGCTCAACCCCACCTCGGACGGCTGGATCTACTTCGTGGCCACGGACGGCATGGACAAGACCGAGTTCGCCAGGAACATCGAGGAGCACCAGAAGCTCGTCGACAAGTTCAACGCGTCGAGGGGGAACTGATGCCGGGGGCCCGCCGTGCCGCCGTGCTCGGCTCCCCGATCGCCCACTCCCTCTCCCCGGTGCTGCACCGCGCCGCCTACGCCGAACTCGGCCTGGAGGGCTGGACGTACGACCGGTTCGAGGTCGACGAGCAGGCGCTGCCCGGCTTCTTCGAGACGCTCGGCTCCGAGTGGGCGGGACTGTCGCTGACCATGCCGCTGAAGCGGGCCGTGATCCCGCTGCTGGACTCGGTCAGCGACACCGCCGCCTCGGTCGACGCGGTCAACACCGTCGTCCTCGGCGAGGACGGCCGCCGCACCGGCGACAACACCGACATCCCCGCCATGGTCGCCGCCCTGCGCGAGCACGGCATCGACAAGGTGGACACCGCAGCGATCCTCGGCGCGGGCGCCACCGCCTCCTCCGCGCTCGCCGCGCTGTCCCGCGTCTGCTCGGGCGAGATCGTCGTCCACGTGCGCAGCGAGGCACGGGCCGCCGAGATGCGGCAGTGGGCGGAGCGGCTCGACGTCACCGTGCGGATCGCCGCCTGGGACGACGCCGAGCAGGCCCTGCACGCCCCGCTGGTCGTGAGCACCACCCCGGCCGGCGTCACCGACGCCCTCGCCCACGCCGTGCCCGAGCGCCCGGCGGCCCTCTTCGACGTGCTGTACGCCCCGTGGCCGACCGTCCTCGCCGCCCGCTGGTCCGCGTACGGCGGGGCCGTGATCAGCGGGCTCGACCTGCTGGTGCACCAGGCGGTGCTCCAGGTGGAACAGATGACGGGACGGTCACCGGCCCCCTTGGAGGCCATGCGGCAGGCGGGCGAACGCGCCCTCGCCGCGCGATAGGATCCCGCCTCGGTTCCGCAGGGGGCGGAACCAGGGAGGGGACCCTTTTCCATGTCCGCAGGCGTGCCACTGGCGTCCTGGAAGACCCAGATGTTCGAGTCCGTGCTGGGCTTCCTGCCCGGCTGGGTGCAGATCACCGTACTGATCCTGGTCGTCCTGGCCTTCGTGACGGGCTGGGTGCTCAAGCTCCGGCGCAAGGTGGTTCACCGCCGTGCTCTGCGCGCCATGGCGGCCGCGCGGCGCCCGGAGAGCGGAGCCGACTTCCTTGGCCCTTACGCCCCGCAGCGGGGCAGCGACGACGGCCGGCTCGGCGCCCACGCGCCGGAGCCCGCAGCGGACGCCCGCCGGCCGAGCGGGGCCGATTTCCTCGGCGCCTACGCGCCCCCGCGCGGGGGCGACGACCGGGCCTGATCGGGTGCCCGGCCCGTGATCCCGGCCGTCCGCCTGCTGGACCGGCGGCCGGGCACCGTGCCCGACGTGGGAGGATCGAAGGACGGCGGACCGGGACCCGCGCACCCCGTCCCGCCGCACGCGTACGCGAAGAGGCGCGCGCAGGGCAGTACCGGGGCGCGAACACGGAGGAGCACCGTTGAGCAGGTTGCGCTGGCTGACCGCGGGGGAGTCCCACGGTCCCGCACTCGTCGCGACGCTGGAGGGCCTTCCCGCCGGCGTGCCGATCACCACGGAGATGGTGGCGGACCACCTGGCGAGGCGGCGGCTGGGCTATGGCCGCGGTGCCCGGATGAAGTTCGAGCGGGACGAGGTCACCTTCCTCGGGGGTGTCCGGCACGGCCTGACCCTGGGCTCTCCGGTCGCGGTCATGGTGGGCAACACCGAGTGGCCGAAGTGGGAGCAGGTCATGGCGGCCGACCCGGTCGACCCCGAGGTGCTGGCGGGCCTGGCCCGCAACGCCCCGCTGACCCGGCCCCGCCCCGGCCACGCGGACCTGGCCGGCATGCAGAAGTACGGCTTCGACGAGGCCCGCCCGATCCTGGAGCGCGCCTCCGCCCGGGAGACCGCCGCCCGGGTGGCGCTCGGCGCGGTCGCGCGGTCGTACCTGAAGGAGACGGCCGGCATCGAGATCGTCTCCCACGTCGTCGAACTGTGCTCGGTGAGGGCACCGCAGGGCGTGTACCCCACTCCGGCCGACGTCGAGAAGCTCGACGCCGACCCGCTGCGCTGCCTGGACGCCGACACCTCGAAGGCGATGGTCGCCGAGGTCGACCAGGCGCACAAGGACGGCGACACCCTCGGCGGCGTGGTCGAGATCCTCGCCTACGGCGTGCCCGTGGGCCTCGGCTCCCACGTCCACTGGGACCGCAAGCTCGACGCGCGGCTGGCCGGCGCCCTCATGGGCATCCAGGCCATCAAGGGCGTCGAGATCGGTGACGGCTTCGAGCTCGCCCGGGTCCCCGGCTCCAAGGCGCACGACGAGATCGTGAACACGCCCGACGGCATCCGGCGGGTCTCCGGCCGCGCCGGCGGCACCGAGGGCGGCCTGTCCACCGGTGAACTGCTGCGCTGCCGCGCGGCGATGAAGCCGATCGCCACCGTGCCCCGCGCCCTGAAGACGGTCGACGTCACCACCGGCGAGGCCGCACAGGCCCACCACCAGCGCTCCGACGTCTCCGCCGTGCCGGCCGCCGGCATCGTCGCCGAGGCCATGGTCGCCCTGGTGCTGGCGGACGCGGTGGCGGAGAAGTTCGGCGGCGACAGCGTCACCGAGACCCGCCGCAACGTCACCTCGTACCTCGAGAACCTGGCCGTCCGGTGAGCCCGCGTCTCGTCCTGATCGGCCCGATGGGCGTGGGCAAGTCCACCGTCGGCGGGCTGCTCGCCCAGCGCCTCGGCGTCGCCTACCGGGACACCGACGACGACATCGTCGCCGCCGAGGGGCGCCCCGTCGCCGACATCTTCGTCGAGGACGGTGAGCTCGCCTTCCGCGCCCTGGAGAAGCAGGCCGTCCAGGAGGCGCTCACCACGCACGACGGCGTCCTCGCCCTGGGCGGCGGCGCGATCCTCGACGCCGGCACCCGCGCCCTGCTCGGCGGACAGCGGGTGGTCTACCTGTCGATGGACGTCGAGGAGGCGGTCCGCCGTACCGGCCTGGGCGCCGCCCGCCCGCTGCTCGCGGTCAACCCGCGCAAGCAGTGGCGCGAGCTGATGGAGGCCCGGCGGCCCCTGTACGAGGAGGCGGCCACCGTCGTCGTACCGACCGACGGACGCACGCCCGAAGAGGTCACCGACGCGGTCCTGGACGCACTGGAGCTGAAGGAAGCATGAGCAACGAGGCAGTGACCCGCATCCACGTCGCGGGCACGGCGGGCACCGATCCCTACGACGTCCTGGTGGGCCGGCAACTGCTGGGTGAACTCGCCGAACTGATCGGGGAGAAGGCCCAGCGGGTGGCGATCATCCACCCGGAGGCCCTCGCCGAGACCGGCGACGCGCTCCGCGCGGACCTCGCCGGACAGGGCTACGAGGCCGTCGCCATCCAGGTGCCGAACGCGGAGGAGGCCAAGACCGCCGAGGTCGCCGCCTACTGCTGGAAGGCGCTCGGCCAGTCGAACTTCACCCGCACCGACGTCGTCGTCGGCGTCGGCGGCGGCGCCACCACCGACCTGGCCGGATTCGTCGCCGCGACCTGGCTGCGCGGAGTCCGCTGGATCGCCGTGCCGACCACCGTCCTCGCCATGGTCGACGCGGCCGTCGGCGGCAAGACCGGCATCAACACCGCCGAGGGCAAGAACCTCGTGGGTGCCTTCCACCCGCCCGCCGGTGTCCTGTGCGACCTCGCCGCCCTCGACTCCCTCCCGGTCCACGACTACGTCTCCGGACTCGCCGAGGTCATCAAGGCCGGCTTCATCGCCGACCCGGTGATCCTGGACCTCATCGAGTCCGACCCCGAGGCCGCCCGCACCCCCGCGGGCCCGCACACCGCCGAGCTCGTCGAACGCTCGATCCGGGTGAAGGCCGACGTGGTCTCCTCCGACCTCAAGGAGTCCGGCCTCCGTGAGATCCTCAACTACGGCCACACCCTCGGCCACGCCATCGAGAAGAACGAGCGCTACAAGTGGCGCCACGGCGCGGCCGTCTCCGTCGGCATGCACTTCGCCGCCGAACTGGGCCGGCTGGCGGGTCGCCTGGACGACGCCACCGCCGACCGTCACCGCACGGTCCTTCAGTCCGTGGGCCTGCCCCTCGCCTACCGCTACGACCAGTGGCCCAAGCTGCTGGAGAACATGAAGGTCGACAAGAAGTCCCGCGGCAACCTGCTGCGCTTCGTCGTCCTCGACGGGCTCGCCAAGCCCACCGTGCTGGAGGGCCCCGACCCGGCCGTCCTGCTCGCCGCCTACGGCGAGGTGGGGGAGTAGCGCCCGCCGGGCACTCGTCACCGCCCCCCGGCCGTTCACACAACGACGGCAGGGGGCGGTACCGTTCGGTACGCGCGGGACGACACCCCCGCTGTCAGCGACCCATCGCCTGTACGAGACGGAGTGGCACCGGATGCAGCACGCAGTGGGTTCTCCGCTGCCGCCGCCCCACCAGCCGGGGCACGGACCCGCCGCCGGCTGGTCACCGGCCGCGCACCACCCAGGTCAGCACCCTCAGGGCCCGCCGCCCCCGATGTCCGCACCGCCCCCGGGATTCGCGCCCCCGTCCCCGGCGGGACCGCGGCACGCCTCCATGCCCCCACCGCCGGACTCCACCGGCCATGTCACGCTGCCGCCCGGCGGCCCGGTCGGCGTGCCCAGCCCGCCGCAGGCCCCGGCAACCCCCGACCCGGGCGCGACGACCCTCGCCGTGCTGCTGATCGGGCCCGCGGGCGCCGGCAAGACCAGCGTGGCCAAGTACTGGGCGGACCACCGCCGGGTGCCCACCGCCCACATCAGCCTCGACGACGTGCGCGAGTGGGTCCGCTCCGGCTTCGCCGACCCCCAGACCGGGTGGAACGACCACTCCGAGGCCCAGTACCGTCTGGCCCGCCGCACCTGCGGCTTCGCCGCCCGCAACTTCCTGGCCAACGGCATCTCGTGCGTCCTCGACGACGCGGTCTTCCCCGACCGCCCGGTCGTCGGCCTCGGCGGCTGGAAGCGGCACGTCGGACCCGGCCTGCTGCCCGTCGTCCTCCTCCCCGGCCTGGACGTCGTCCTGGAGCGCAACGCGGAACGCACCGGCAACCGCCGCCTCGGCGACGAGGAGGTGGCCCGCATCCACGGCCGCATGGCCGGCTGGTACGGCTCGGGCCTGCCCATCATCGACAACTCCCAGCTGGACATACCCGAAACGGCCCGCATCCTCGACGACGTCCTCACCCGGGCGATAGCCAGCCCGCCCACGTGGTGACCGCCTCCCAGGCGGCCTCCCGAGCCTGACCCCGGCCGCCCCGAGCGGAGCTCGGCGCCGAGCCCGGTGCGGGGCCCACCCCCACTCGGCCCCGCCCGACCGGCGACATCGCGCCACCCCTCCTACGCTCGAACCATGTCTGAGGTCTACGCGGTCCGCCGGACGCGGCTACGGGAACGCTGCAACGCGAGCGGCAGCACGGCAGCGCTGGTGTCCCGGCCCGCCAACGTGCGCTACCTCGCCGGCGCCGCCCCCGAGAACGCCGTGCTCCTGCTCGGCAGGACCGAGGACGTACTGGTCTGCCCGGAACCCCCGGACGACCGCACCCCGCACAGCCGCCCCGACGAGGCGCTCCGCCTCCACCTCATGTCCGGCATCGGCGGCGACCCGGCCGTCGAGGCCGCCGCCCTCGCCACGGCCCAGGACGTCGAAGCCCTCGCCGTGGAGGAACACCACCTCACCGTCACCCGGCACCGGGCGATCGGCGAGGCGGCCCCCCGGCTGCGCCTCACCGGCGTCGCGGGCGCCGTGGAACAACTGCGCGTCGTCAAGGACGAGGAGGAGATCTCCTGCCTCCGCATCGGCGCGGAGATCGCCGACCAGGCCCTGGGCGAACTCCTGGAGTCCATCCTGGTCGGCCGCACCGAACGCCACCTCGCCCTGGAGCTGGAGCGCCGCCTGGTCGACCACGGCGCCGACGGACCCGCCTTCCCCACCTCCGTGGCCACCGGCCCCAACGCCGGCCGCCCGGGCCACCGCCCCACTGACCGCCGCGTCGAGGAGGGCGACTTCCTCTCCGTCTGTCTCGGCGCCACCTACCGCGGCTACCGCTGCGAGATCGGCCGTACCTTCGTCATCGGTACGGCCCCCGCGGACTGGCAGATCGAGCTGTACGACCTGGTCTTCTCCGCCCAGCGCGCGGGACGCGAGTCCCTCGCCCCCGGCGCCGCATGCCGTGACGTGGACCGTGCGGCGCGCCAGGTTCTGGACTCCGCCGGGTACGCCGAGGCGCTCCCCGCCGTCACCGGTCACGGTGTCGGACTCGAAATCGACGAGGACCCTCAATTGACCCCGGCGGCCATGGGTAAACTGGACGCTTGTGTGCCGGTCACCGTCGAGCCGGGGGTCCACCTCCCCGGCCGGGGCGGAGTCCGGATCGATGACACGCTCGTCGTGCGCCCCGAGGCGGACGGCGGACCCGAGCTACTCACCATCACGACCAAGGAGCTGCTCGCGCTCTAGCCTCGCGCAGTGCGCCTGCCTTCGCCCCGGCCGTCGTCCACGTCAGTCCAGTCCAGGAGATTCCGCAACCGTGGCTTCCACGAACGACCTCAAGAACGGCATGGTGCTCAAGCTCGAAGGCGGCCAGCTCTGGTCCGTCGTCGAGTTCCAGCACGTCAAGCCCGGCAAGGGCCCGGCCTTCGTGCGCACCAAGCTCAAGAACGTGCTCTCCGGCAAGGTCGTCGACAAGACCTTCAACGCCGGCGTCAAGGTCGAAACGGCCACCGTCGACAAGCGCGACATGCAGTTCTCCTACATGGACGGCGACTACTTCGTCTTCATGGACATGGAGACCTACGACCAGCTCATGGTCGACCGCAAGGCCGTCGGCGACGCCGCCAACTTCCTCGTCGAGGGCTTCACCGCCACCGTCGCCCAGCACGAGGGCGAGGTGCTCTTCGTGGAGCTGCCGGCCGCCGTCGAGCTGACGATCCAGGAGACCGAGCCGGGCGTCCAGGGCGACCGCTCCACCGGCGGCACCAAGCCCGCCACGCTGGAGACCGGCCACCAGATCCAGGTCCCCCTCTTCATCACCACCGGTGAGAAGATCAAGGTCGACACCCGCACGAGCGACTACCTCGGCCGGGTGAACAGCTAACCGTGGCTGCCCGCAACACGGCCCGCAAGCGCGCCTTCCAGATCATCTTCGAGGGCGACCAGCGCGGCACCGAGGTCCTCACGGTCCTCGCCGACTGGATCCGGCACTCCCGGTCCGACACCCGGCAGCCGCCGGTAAGCGAGTACACGATGCAGCTCGTCGAGGGCTACGCGGAACACGCGAAGCGCATCGACGAGCTGATCTCCCAGTACTCGGTCGGCTGGACGCTCGACCGCATGCCGGTCGTGGACCGCTCCATCCTGCGGCTCGGGGCGTACGAGCTGATCTGGGTCGACGAGACGCCGGACGCGGTCGTCCTGGACGAGATGGTGCAGCTGGCGAAGGAGTTCTCCACGGACGAGTCGCCCTCGTTCGTGAACGGCCTCCTCGGCCGCCTGAAGGAACTCAAGCCCTCACTGCGCCGCGACCAGTAGAGCGCCCCGCCAGGGGCGCGGGGAACTGCGCTCAGCCCCGACGGCCCGCGGCCGTCGGGTGACCGCAGTCCGCACACGAAAAACCGCCGGGTGCCGGAACCATAAGGTTCCGGCACCCGGCGGCACGTTTCTGCGCCCCCGCGGAGCGCCTACACGTCCTCGTGCGAGGCCACCGCACGGCGCGCGTCCGCGTCCAGCACGCCCCAGCTGATCAGCTGCTCGGTGAGGACCGACGGCGACTGGTCGTAGATGACGGCGAGCGTGCGCAGGTCGTCCTGGCGGATCGACAGCACCTTGCCGTTGTAGTCGCCGCGCTGCGACTGGATCGTCGCCGCGTAGCGCTGCAGCGGGCCCGCCTTCTCGGCCGGCACCGTGGCCAGCCGCTCCAGGTCCAGGACCAGCTTCGGCGGCGGCTCGGCGGCCCCGCCCGGGGTGGTGCCCGGCAGCAGCTCCTGCACCGGAACGCCGTAGAAGTCCGCCAGCTCCGCGAGGCGCTGCACGGTCACGGCGCGGTCGCCGCGCTCGTACGAACCGACCACGACCGCCTTCCAGCGGCCCTGGGACTTCTCCTCGACACCGTGGAGGGAAAGGCCCTGCTGGGTGCGGATCGCCCGGAGCTTGGCCCCGAGCTGCTTGGCGTATTCGCTGGACATATAGCTCCCCGGCACTGTGTCGACGCGGATGGCTGGATTCCATGCCGCGCGGCTGGTAACTCACTGTGAGGTTACGCAGCGTTACTCTCGTGCGTCAAGCCGAATGGTCCACACCGACTCTTCCGTGGTAGCGAAGATCGGCTGCTCCATCCGGGTGACAGGGGGTGTCGCTGCGGCCGGGAACCGACCTGTTAGCCTGAGGAACGCACATCCGACGTCCTTTAAGAACCGTCCCGTGAGGCGGAGAAGGAGGTCCGTTTCGTATGGACAAGCTCGAACCGCAACCGCCGCATCCCTCGCGGCCGGACGCACGGCCCGTTCTCGAGGCCCCCGACATCGCGCGGGTCATGACCCGTATCGCCCACGAGATCGTCGAACGCGCCAAGGGCGCCGACGACGTGGTGCTCCTCGGCATCCCGACCCGGGGCGTCTTCCTCGCCCGGCGGCTCGCCGAAAAGCTCGAGCAGATCACCGAGCGCAAGGTCCCGGTCGGCTCCCTCGACATCACCATGTACCGCGACGACCTGCGTCTGCAGCCGCCGCGTGCGCTGGCCCGCACCGAGATCCCCGGTGACGGCCTCGACGGCAAGCTGGTCGTCCTCGTCGACGACGTGCTCTTCTCCGGCCGCACCATCCGCGCCGCCCTCGACGCCCTGAACGACCTCGGGCGCCCCCGCGCGGTGCAGCTGGCCGTGCTCGTCGACCGCGGCCACCGCGAACTGCCCATCCGCGCCGACTACGTCGGCAAGAACCTCCCCACGTCGCTGCGGGAGACGGTCAAGGTCCTGCTCGCCGAGGAGGACGGCCGCGACACCGTGCTGCTCGGCGCCAAGCAGATCCCCCAGTAGCACCGCGGAGCGCGCGCCGGACCGGTGTGCGCCGGCGCGACACGCCCACGCGCGTACCCGTCTGCCCGATTTCGCCTCATAGAACCGCTTTTACGGAGCCTGACAGATGCAGCGTCATCTCATCTCGGCCGCCGACCTCACCCGCGACGACGCCGTCCTCATCCTCGACACCGCCGAGGAGATGGCCCGGGTCGCCGACCGGCCGATCAAGAAACTCCCCACCCTGCGCGGCCGTACCGTCGTCAACCTCTTCTTCGAGGACTCCACCCGGACCCGGATCTCCTTCGAGGCCGCCGAGAAGCGGCTGTCCGCGGACGTCATCAACTTCACCGCCAAGGGCTCCAGCGTCTCCAAGGGCGAGTCCCTGAAGGACACCGCCCAGACCCTGGAGGCCATGGGCGTGGACGCCGTGGTCATCCGGCACGGGGCCTCAGGCGCCCCCTACCGGCTGGCCACCTCCGGCTGGATCGACGCCCACGTCATCAACGCGGGCGACGGCACCCACCAGCATCCCACCCAGGCGCTGCTCGACGCCTTCACCATGCGGCGCCGGCTCGTCGGCCGTGACGCGGGGCTCGGGCACGACCTGAACGGCCGCCGCATCACGCTCGTCGGTGACGTCCTGCACAGCCGGGTCGCCCGCTCCAACGTCGACCTGCTGCACACGCTCGGCGCCGAGGTCACCCTCGTCGCCCCGCCCACCCTGCTCCCGGTCGGCGTCGAGACCTGGCCCTGCGAGGTGTCGTACGACCTCGACTCCACGCTGCCCAAGTCCGACGCGGTGATGATGCTGCGCGTCCAGCGCGAGCGGATGAACGCCGCGTTCTTCCCCACCGAGCGGGAGTACTCGCGCCGCTACGGCCTCGACGGCGAGCGCATGGCGAGGATGCCCGAGCACGCGATCGTGATGCACCCCGGCCCGATGGTCCGCGGCATGGAGATCACCGCCGAGGTCGCGGACTCCGACCGCTGCACCGTGGTCGAACAGGTCACCAACGGCGTCTCCATCCGGATGGCCGTCCTGTACCTGCTGCTCGGCGGAGCCGAGTTCCAGGCCCCGAGCACACCCGCCGCCCCCGCCCGTACCGCCGAGGAGAAGTGAGAACGATGAGCAAGACCCTGATCCGTGGTGCGCAGGTGCTCGGCGGCGAGCCGCGGGACGTCCTGATCGACGGTGAAACGATCATCCAGGTCGGCACCGGACTGTCCGCCGACGGTGCCGAGGTCGTCGAGGCCGGCGGCAAGGTGCTGCTGCCGGGCCTGGTCGACCTGCACACCCACCTGCGCGAGCCCGGCCGCGAGGACTCCGAGACCGTCCTGACCGGCACCCGCGCGGCCGCGAGCGGCGGCTACACCGCCGTGTTCGCCATGGCCAACACCTTCCCGGTCGCCGACACCGCGGGCGTCGTCGAGCAGGTCTGGCGGCTCGGCAAGGAGTACGGCTACTGCGACGTGCGGCCCATCGGCGCCGTCACCGTCGGCCTGGAGGGGCAGAAGCTCGCCGAGCTGGGCGCCATGCACGAGTCCGCGGCCGGCGTCACCGTCTTCTCCGACGACGGCAAGTGCGTCCACGACGCGGTGATCATGCGCCGCGCCCTGGAGTACGTGAAGGCCTTCGACGGGGTCGTCGCCCAGCACGCCCAGGAGCCCCGGCTCACCGAGGGCGCCCAGATGAACGAGGGCGTCGTCTCCGCCGAGCTGGGTCTCGGCGGCTGGCCGGCCGTCGCCGAGGAGTCGGTCATCGCCCGGGACGTGCTGCTCGCCGAGCACGTCGGCTCCCGCGTCCACATCTGCCACCTGTCGACGGCGGGCAGCGTCGAGATCGTCCGCTGGGCCAAGTCCCGCGGCATCCGCGTCACCGCCGAGGTCACCCCGCACCACCTGCTGCTCACCGACGAGCTGGTGCGCTCGTACAACCCGGTCTACAAGGTCAACCCGCCGCTGCGCACCGAGCGCGACGTCCTGGCCCTGCGCGAGGCGCTCGCCGACGGCACGATCGACATCGTCGCCACCGACCACGCCCCGCACCCGCACGAGGACAAGGACTGCGAGTGGGCCGCCGCCGCCATGGGCATGGTCGGCCTGGAGACCGCGCTGTCGGTGGTCCAGGAGACGATGGTGGACACGGGCCTGCTGGACTGGGCCGGCGTCGCCGAGCGCATGTCCTGGGCGCCCGCCCGCATCGGACGGGCCGAGGGCCACGGCCGTCCCGTCTCGGCAGGTGAGCCCGCCAACCTCACCCTCGTCGACACGGCATACCGTGGATCGGTGGACCCCGCGGGCTTCGCCTCGCGCAGCCGCAACACCCCCTACGAGGGCCGCGAGCTGCCGGGCCGTGTCACGCACACCTGGCTCCGGGGCAAGGCCACGCTCGTCGACGGGAAGCTCACGTGACACCTGTACTCCTGCTGGCCGCCGAGAAGGAATCGGCGGAAGTGACCGACTGGGCCGCCCGGATCGGCTGGGTCGTCGGACTCGCCCTCTTCGTCGCGCTCGTCTACTGGCTGATGCGCGAGGGCTGGAAGTGGCGAGGGACGCTGCAGAGCGACCTGCCGGAGCTGCACAGCGCGCCGGACGACCCCGGCCCGGCGACACTGACCATGAGCGGCCGCTACCACGGGTCCACCACCGCCGGTCAGTGGCTCGACCGCATCGTGGCGCACGGCCTGGGCACCCGCAGCCGGGCCGAGCTCACCCTGACCGACGCAGGACTGGACGTCGTACGCCCCGGGGCGGACGACTTCTTCGTCCCGGCGGACGCGCTGCGCGAGGCCCGGCTCGACAAGGGCATCGCCGGCAAGGTCCTCACCGAGGGCGGCCTGCTGGTCGTCACCTGGGCGCACGGCGAGCGGCTGATCGACTCGGGCTTCCGCTCCGACCACGCCGCCGAGCACAACGCCTGGGTGGAAACCCTCACCAACATGATCAACAAGACGGAAGGCGCACGATGACAACCTCCACCAGGGGAGCCGACAAGGTTCCCGCCGTTCTCGTCCTGGAGGACGGCCGGATCTTCCGCGGCCGCTCCTACGGGGCGGTGGGGGAGACCTTCGGCGAAGCGGTGTTCTCCACCGGCATGACCGGCTACCAGGAGACCCTCACCGACCCGTCGTACCACCGGCAGGTCGTGGTGATGACCGCCCCGCACGTCGGCAACACCGGCGTCAACGACGAGGACGCCGAGTCCAAGCGGATCTGGGTCTCCGGCTACGTCGTGCGCGACCCCGCGCGCGTGCCGTCCAGCTGGCGCTCGCGCCGCACCCTCGACGAGGAGCTGGCCGCCCAGGGCGTCGTCGGCATCAGCGGCATCGACACCCGCGCCCTCACCCGCCACCTGCGCGAGCGCGGCGCCATGCGCGTCGGTATCTTCAGCGGCGACGCCGTGCGCGACGACGCGGCGCTGCTCGCCCGCGTCCAGGAGGCGCCCGAGATGACGGGCGCCGACCTCTCCGCCGAGGTCGCCACCACCGAGCCGTACGTCGTCCCCGCGGTCGGTGAGAAGAAGTTCACCGTCGCCGCCGTCGACCTCGGCATCAAGGGCATGACCCCGCACCGCATGGCCGAGCGCGGCATCGAGGTGCACGTGCTGCCGGCCACCGCGACCGTCGACGACGTCTACGCGGTCGACCCGGACGGCGTGTTCTTCTCCAACGGCCCCGGCGACCCCGCCACCGCCGACCACCCCGTCTCCGTGATGCGGGGCGTGCTGGAGCGCGGCACGCCGCTGTTCGGCATCTGCTTCGGCAACCAGATCCTCGGCCGCGCCCTCGGCTTCGGCACCTTCAAGCTGAAGTACGGCCACCGTGGCATCAACCAGCCGGTGCAGGACCGTACGACCGGCAAGGTCGAGGTCACCGCGCACAACCACGGCTTCGCCGTGGACGCCCCGCTCGACAAGGTCTCCGACACCCCGTTCGGCCGCGCCGAGGTGTCCCACGTCTGCCTCAACGACAACGTGGTGGAGGGCCTCCAGCTGCTCGACAAGCCGGCCTTCAGCGTCCAGTACCACCCCGAAGCGGCCGCGGGCCCGCACGACGCCGCCTACCTGTTCGACCGCTTCGTCTCCCTGATGGAGGGCCAGCGTGCCTAAGCGCACCGATATCCAGTCCGTCCTGGTCATCGGCTCCGGCCCGATCGTCATCGGCCAGGCCGCGGAGTTCGACTACTCCGGCACCCAGGCCTGCCGCGTGCTCAAGGCCGAGGGCCTGCGCGTGATCCTCGTCAACTCCAACCCGGCGACGATCATGACCGACCCGGAGATCGCCGACGCCACCTACGTCGAGCCGATCACGCCCGAGTTCGTCGAGAAGATCATCGCCAAGGAGCAGCCGGACGCCCTGCTGCCCACCCTGGGCGGCCAGACGGCCCTGAACACCGCCATCTCCCTGCACGGCAACGGCGTCCTGGAGAAGTACGGCGTCGAGCTGATCGGCGCCAACGTCGAGGCCATCAACAAGGGCGAGGACCGCGACCTGTTCAAGGAGGTCGTGGAGGAGGTCCGCCGCAAGATCGGCCACGGCGAGTCCGCGCGCTCCTACATCTGCCACTCCATGGACGACGTCCTCAAGGGCGTCGAGGAGCTCGGCGGCTACCCCGTCGTCGTCCGCCCGTCCTTCACCATGGGCGGCGCCGGCTCCGGCTTCGCGCACGACGAGGAGGAACTGCGCCGCATCGCCGGCCAGGGCCTCACCCTCTCGCCGACCACCGAGGTGCTCCTGGAGGAGTCCATCCTCGGCTGGAAGGAGTACGAGCTGGAGCTGATGCGCGACAAGAACGACAACGTCGTGGTCGTCTGCTCCATCGAGAACTTCGACCCCATGGGCGTGCACACCGGCGACTCGATCACCGTCGCCCCGGCGATGACGCTGACCGACCGCGAGTACCAGGTGCTGCGCGACGTCGGCATCGCGATCATCCGCGAGGTCGGCGTCGACACCGGCGGCTGCAACATCCAGTTCGCGGTGAACCCCGAGGACGGCCGGGTCATCGTCATCGAGATGAACCCCCGCGTCTCGCGCTCCTCCGCGCTCGCCTCCAAGGCGACCGGCTTCCCCATCGCCAAGATCGCGGCCAAGCTCGCCGTCGGCTACACCCTCGACGAGATCCCGAACGACATCACGCAGGAGACCCCGGCCTCCTTCGAGCCGACCCTCGACTACGTGGTCGTGAAGGCACCCCGGTTCGCCTTCGAGAAGTTCCCGAGCGCCGACTCCACCCTCACCACCACCATGAAGTCGGTCGGGGAGGCCATGGCCATCGGCCGCAACTTCACCGAGGCGTTCCAGAAGGCGCTGCGTTCCCTGGAGAAGAAGGGCAGCCAGTTCACCTTCACCGGCGACCCCGGCGACAAGGCCGAACTGCTGCGTGAGGCCGTCCGGCCCACCGACGGCCGCATCAACGCCGTCATGCGGGCCATCCGCGCGGGCGCCACCCCCGAGGAGGTCTTCGACGCCACGAAGATCGACCCGTGGTTCGTCGACCAGCTCTTCCTCATCAAGGAGATCGCCGACGAGCTGGCCGCCGCCCCCGAGCTCACCCCCGGACTGCTCGCCGAGGCCAAGCGGCACGGCTTCTCCGACCAGCAGATCGGTGAGATCCGGGGCCTGCGCGAGGACGTCGTCCGCGAGGTCCGGCACGCCCTCGGTGTCCGCCCGGTCTACAAGACGGTCGACACCTGCGCCGCCGAGTTCGCCGCGCGGACGCCGTACTTCTACTCCTCCTACGACGAGGAGACCGAGGTCGCGCCGCGCGAGAAGCCGGCCGTCATCATCCTCGGCTCCGGCCCCAACCGCATCGGCCAGGGCATCGAGTTCGACTACTCCTGCGTCCACGCCTCCTTCGCCCTGAGCGACGCCGGCTACGAGACCGTGATGGTCAACTGCAACCCGGAGACCGTCTCCACCGACTACGACACCTCCGACCGGCTCTACTTCGAGCCGCTCACCCTGGAGGACGTCCTGGAGATCGTCCACGCCGAGCAGCAGGCCGGACCGGTCGCGGGCGTGATCGTCCAGCTCGGCGGCCAGACCCCGCTCGGCCTGTCGCAGGCACTCAAGGACAACGGCGTGCCGGTCGTCGGCACCTCCCCGGAGGCCATCCACGCCGCCGAGGACCGCGGCGCCTTCGGCCGGGTCCTCAAGGAGGCCGGCCTGCCCGCCCCCAAGCACGGCACCGCCACCACCTTCGCCGAGGCCAAGGCCATCGCCGACGAGATCGGCTACCCGGTCCTCGTGCGCCCGTCGTACGTGCTCGGCGGCCGCGGCATGGAGATCGTCTACGACGAGACCCGGCTGGAGAGCTACATCGCCGAGTCGACCGAGATCAGCCCCTCCCGGCCGGTCCTCGTCGACCGCTTCCTCGACGACGCCATCGAGATCGACGTCGACGCCCTCTACGACGGCGAGGAGCTCTACCTCGGCGGCGTGATGGAGCACATCGAGGAGGCCGGCATCCACTCCGGCGACTCGGCGTGCGCCCTGCCCCCGATCACCCTCGGCGGCTTCGACATCAAGCGGCTGCGCGCCTCCACCGAGGCCATCGCGCGCGGGGTGGGCGTGCGCGGACTGATCAACATCCAGTTCGCCCTGGCCGGGGACATCCTCTACGTGCTGGAGGCCAACCCGCGCGCCTCGCGCACCGTCCCCTTCACCTCGAAGGCGACCGCGGTGCCGCTGGCCAAGGCCGCCGCCCGCATCTCGCTGGGCGCCACCGTCGCCGAGCTGCGCGCCGAGGGCCTGCTCCCGGCCACCGGTGACGGCGGCGAGCTTCCGCTGGACGCGCCGATCTCCGTCAAGGAGGCCGTGATGCCCTGGTCCCGCTTCCGGGACATCCACGGCCGCGGCGTCGACACGGTCCTCGGCCCGGAGATGCGCTCCACCGGCGAGGTCATGGGCATCGACAGCGTCTTCGGCACGGCGTACGCCAAGTCGCAGGCCGGCGCCTACGGGCCGCTGCCCACCAAGGGCCGCGCCTTCATCTCGGTCGCCAACCGGGACAAGCGCTCGATGATCTTCCCGGCGCGTGAGCTGGTGGCCCACGGCTTCGAACTGCTGGCCACCTCCGGCACCGCCGAGGTCCTCAAGCGCAACGGCATCAAGGCCACCGTGGTGCGCAAGCAGTTCGAGGGCACCGGCCCCAACGGTGAGAAGACCATCGTCCAGCTCATCCACGACGGCGAGGTCGACCTCATCGTCAACACCCCGTACGGCACGGGCGGCCGGCTCGACGGCTACGAGATCCGCACCGCGGCCGTGGCCCGTTCGGTGCCCTGCCTGACCACGGTCCAGGCGCTCGCCGCCGCGGTCCAGGGCATCGACGCGCTCAACCGGGGCGACGTGGGAGTCCGCTCGCTCCAGGAACACGCGGAACACCTGACAGCGGCCCGCGAGGACCAGTAGCCCCCAGGGGGACACCGGAAACGGTGTCCCCCTCTTCATGAGGACACCATGTACAGGATTCTGTTCACCCTGCTCTTCTCACGGATGGACCCGGAGCAGGCCCACCACCTGGCCTTCCGCTGGATCCGCCGCGTCGCGCGCGTCCCGGTCCTGCGCACCTTCGTCGCCGCCGTGCTCGCCCCCCGCCACCAGGAGCTGCGCACCGAGGCCCTCGGACTGCGGCTGCACAGCCCCTTCGGCCTGGCCGCCGGCTTCGACAAGAACGCCGTCGGCATCGACGGCCTGGCGATGCTCGGCTTCGACCACGTCGAGATCGGCACGGTCACCGGCGAACCGCAGCCCGGCAACCCCAGGAAGCGGCTGTTCCGGCTGGTCGCCGACCGGGCGCTGATCAACCGCATGGGCTTCAACAACGACGGTTCGCTCGCCGTCGCCGCCCGCCTGGCCTCCCGCACCCCGGTCTTCCGGACGGTCGTGGGCGTCAACATCGGCAAGACCAAGGTGGTCCCGGAGTCCGAGGCAGCCGCCGACTACGTGAAGTCCGCCGAGCGGCTCGCCCCGCACGCCGACTACCTGGTCGTCAACGTCTCGTCCCCGAACACCCCCGGGCTGCGCAGCCTCCAGGCCGTGGACCAGCTCCGCCCGCTGCTCACCGCCGTCCGCGAGGCCGCCGACCGCGCGGTACCGGCCCGCCGGGTGCCGCTGCTGGTGAAGATCGCCCCGGACCTGGCCGACGAGGACGTCGACGCCGTCGCGGACCTCGCTGTGGAACTCGGCCTCGACGGCATCATCGCCACCAACACCACCATCGCCCGCGAGGGCCTCGGCCTGACCTCGGACCCGTCCGCGGTCCAGGAGACCGGCGGACTGTCCGGCGCGCCCCTCAAGGCACGCTCCCTGGAGGTGCTGCGCCGCCTCTACGCGCGCGTGGGCGACCGGATCACGCTGATCGGCGTCGGCGGCGTCGAGAACGCCGAGGACGCCTGGCAGCGCATCCTGGCAGGCGCCACGCTGGTCCAGGGGTACAGCGCGTTCATCTACCAGGGTCCCTTCTGGGCCCGCGCCATCCACAAGGGGCTCGCCGCGCGGCTGTGCACCAGCCCCTACGCCACGCTCGCCGACGCGGTGGGCGCCGACGTGAGGACTACGACATGACCGGCCTGGATCCCTTCGGACTGCGGCTGCGCCGCGCGATGGACGAGCGGGGACCGCTGTGCGTGGGCATCGACCCGCACGCCTCACTGCTCGCCGAATGGGGCCTGGACGACGACGTGAACGGTCTGGAGCGGTTCAGCCGCACGGTCGTCGAGGCCGTCGCGGGACGGGTCGCCGTGCTCAAGCCGCAGAGCGCCTTCTTCGAGCGGTTCGGCTCGCGCGGCGTCGCCGTGCTGGAGACGACGGTGCGCGAGGCCCGGGAGGCCGGGGCGCTGGTCGTCATGGACGCCAAGCGCGGCGACATCGGCTCGACCATGGCCGCCTACGCCGAGTCGTTCCTGCACAAGGGCGCGCCGCTGTTCTCCGACGCCCTCACCGTCTCGCCGTACCTCGGTTACGGCTCGCTGAGCCCCGCCGTCGCACTGGCCCGGGAGTCCGGCGCCGGACTGTTCGTGCTGGCGCTGACGTCCAACCCGGAGGGTGGCGAGGTGCAGCACGCGGTGCGGGCCGACGGGCGCACCGTCGGGGCGACGATCCTCGGGCACCTCGCGCTGGAGAACGCCGGCGAGGAACCGCTCGGTTCGTTCGGCGCCGTCGTCGGGGCGACCCTCGGCGACCTGTCGTCGTACGACCTGGACATGGGCGGGCCGATCCTGGCGCCGGGCATCGGCGCGCAGGGCGCCACGGCGGCCGACCTCCCGGCGGTGTTCGGGCGCGCGGTACGCAACGTCGTGCCGAACGTCAGCCGGGGAGTGTTGCGCCACGGTCCCGACGTCGTCGCTCTGCGTGACGCCGCCGAGCGGTTCGCGGACGAGATCCGGGCCGCCGTGACGTCCGCCTGAGGCGTCCGACGAGCAACTCCGTGGTCGTCGCACTCTGGATACACCCTCAAATCCGAGGAAATATGTTCCGAATGTCCGGCCTGGCGGAGGCTGACCAGGACTTTTCCTCTGTTCTCGCTGACTCAGGGCCCGAGGGCCGCTAGTCTCCGACGGAGAGTGAACGGGCAGCACCTGTTGCCCGTGGCTCCCAGGTGTGGGGCGACCAGGTTCCTCACCGGTCCGTATCCGACAGTTCGACATCCGAGGTGACGTAGGCGTGGCTCTTCCGCCCCTTACCCCTGAACAGCGCGCAGCCGCGCTCGAAAAGGCCGCCGCGGCTCGCCGGGAGCGGGCCGAGGTCAAGAATCGACTCAAGCACTCCGGCGCCTCCCTGCACGAGGTCATCAAGCAGGGCCAGGAGAACGACGTCATCGGCAAGATGAAGGTCTCCGCCCTGCTCGAGTCCCTGCCGGGCGTGGGCAAGGTCCGCGCCAAGCAGATCATGGAGCGTCTGGGGATCTCCGAGAGCCGCCGCGTGCGGGGTCTCGGTTCGAACCAGATCGCCTCCCTGGAGCGCGAGTTCGGCAGCACCGGCTCCTGAGTCACGGACCGTCCGGGACCTCCGTCCCGGACAGCCCGCGATTGCTGGAATAATCGCCGCATGGCTGCAACACCCCGGGGGACGTCCCCCGTACCCCCGGACGATCGTCCGCGGCTGACCGTGCTCTCCGGCCCCTCAGGGGTCGGCAAGAGCACGGTCGTCGCTCATATGCGCAAGGAACACCCCGAGGTCTGGCTCTCGGTGTCGGCGACGACCCGCACGCCCCGTCCCGGTGAGCAGCACGGCGTCCACTACTTCTTCGTCACCGACGAGGAGATGGACAAGCTGATCGCCAACGGCGAGCTGCTGGAGTGGGCCGAGTTCGCCGGCAACCGCTACGGCACGCCCCGCGCGGCGGTGCTGGAGCACCTGGAGGCGGGTGTGCCCGTGCTCCTGGAGATCGACCTCCAGGGCGCGCGGCAGGTCCGTGAGTCCATGGCCGAGGCCCAGCTGGTCTTCCTGGCCCCTCCCTCCTGGGAGGAGCTGGTGCGCAGGCTCACCGGCCGGGGCACCGAGTCGCCCGAGGTCATCGAGCGTCGCCTGGCGGCCGCGCGGACCGAACTCGCGGCCGAGCCGGAGTTCGACACCACCCTGGTCAACACCTCCGTCGAGGCGGTCGCCCGCGAGCTGCTAGCCTTGATGAACGTCGTGTGATCGTGGACAACCGTCCGCCGACCAGATCGACAGAATCTTTCCCATCCATCGGAAGGTAGAGCGTGTCCTCTTCCATCTCCGCGCCCGAGGGCATCATCAACCCGCCGATCGACGAGCTCCTCGAGGCCACGGACTCGAAGTACAGCCTCGTGATCTACGCGGCCAAGCGGGCCCGCCAGATCAACGCGTACTACTCGCAGCTCGGCGAGGGTCTCCTCGAGTACGTCGGTCCTCTCGTCGACACCCACGTCCACGAGAAGCCGCTCTCGATCGCCCTGCGCGAGATCAACGCGGGACTGCTGACCTCCGAGGCCGTCGAAGGCCCCGCCCAGTAATCGGTCAGTACGTCGTACCATCAGCTTGCAGCTGACTTTTCCACAGGCCCGGCAGCACGTCTGCCGGGCCTGTGGTGTCTCATGGGGGATGGCAGCAGGTTTCCGAAGCTCGGGGAGAGACGGTGGACAAGCCGAAGGTCGTTCTGGGGGTCAGTGGCGGCATCGCCGCCTACAAGGCCTGTGAGCTGCTCCGGCGGCTCACGGAGTCGGGACACGACGTACGCGTCGTCCCCACCGCCTCCGCCCTGCACTTCGTCGGCGCCGCCACCTGGTCCGCCCTGTCCGGCAACCCCGTCTCCACCGAGGTCTGGGACGACGTGCACGAGGTGCCGCACGTCCGCATCGGCCAGCACGCCGACCTGGTGGTCGTCGCCCCGGCCACGGCCGACATGCTCGCCAAGGCGGCCCACGGCCTCGCCGACGACCTGCTGACCAACACCCTGCTCACCGCGCGCTGCCCGGTGGTCTTCGCCCCCGCCATGCACACCGAGATGTGGGAGCACCCGGCCACCCAGGAGAACGTGGCCACGCTGCGCTCCCGGGGCGCCGTCGTCATCGAGCCGGCCGTCGGCCGCCTCACCGGCGTCGACACCGGCAAGGGTCGGCTGCCCGATCCGGCCGAGATCTTCGAGGTCTGCCGCCGCGTCCTGGCCCGCGGAGCCGCCGAGCCCGACCTCGCGGGCCGGCACGTCGTCGTGAGCGCCGGCGGCACCCGCGAGCCCCTCGACCCGGTCCGCTTCCTCGGCAACCGCTCCTCCGGCAAGCAGGGCTACGCCCTCGCCCGCACCGCCGCCGCCCGCGGCGCCCGCGTCACGCTGATCGCGGCCAACACCGCGCTGCCCGACCCGGCCGGGGTGGACATCGTCCGCGTCGGGACCGCCGTGGAGCTGCGCGAGGCCGTCGTGAGCGCCGCCGCCGACGCGGACGCGGTGGTCATGGCCGCCGCCGTCGCCGACTTCCGCCCCGCGGTCTACGCGGCCGGGAAGATAAAGAAGAAGGACGGCAAGGAGCCGGAGCCCATCACCCTGGTGCGGAATCCGGACATTCTCGCGGAGGTTTCCGGCGACCGGGTGAGGTCCGGACAGGTGATCGTGGGCTTCGCCGCGGAGACCGACGACGTCCTCGCCAACGGCCGCGCCAAGCTCAAGCGCAAGGGCTGCGACCTGCTCGTGGTGAACGAGGTGGGCGAGGCCAAGACCTTCGGTGCCGAGACCAACGAGGCCGTGGTGCTGGGCGCCGACGGCAGCGAGACGCCCGTCCCGCACGGCCCGAAGGAGGCCCTCGCCGACACCGTCTGGGACCTCGTGGCCGAGCGCCTCGCATGAGTGGCTCATCCACCACACGAAGTCCCGGAACCTCCTACTCCGGGGTGTGGCGCCTCTGGCGAACCGCGCCCCGCCCGGAGAGAATGCCCGTGCCGCAGGTCACAGCCCTCTCGCGAGGCGAGACGGGGGGACCCGCGGCGCGGCACGACCGATAAACTGTTCCACGGACGGCGTCGGGTGCAGCCCCCGCCGTCCGCCCATGATCAGCCAGCAGCCGCTGCAACCCCAGGGAGCATTGTGTCCCGTCGTCTGTTCACCTCGGAGTCCGTGACCGAGGGTCACCCCGACAAGATCGCTGACCAGATCAGCGACACCATCCTCGACGCGTTGCTCCGCGAGGACCCGTCGTCCCGGGTCGCCGTCGAGACCCTGATCACCACCGGCCTGGTGCATGTCGCCGGTGAGGTCACCACCAAGACGTACGCGGACATCGCGACGCTGGTGCGGAGCAAGATCCTGGAGATCGGCTACGACTCCTCGAAGAAGGGCTTCGACGGCGCCTCCTGCGGCGTCTCGGTGTCGATCGGCGCGCAGTCCCCGGACATCGCCCAGGGTGTGGACACGGCGTACGAGACCCGTGTCGAGGGCGACGACGACGAGCTGGACCGGCAGGGCGCCGGCGACCAGGGCCTGATGTTCGGCTACGCGACGGACGAGACGCCGACGCTGATGCCGCTGCCGATCTTCCTGGCCCACCGTCTGTCCAAGCGCCTGTCCGACGTCCGCAAGAACGGGACCATCCCCTACCTGCGCCCGGACGGCAAGACCCAGGTCACCATCGAGTACGACGGCGACAAGGCGGTCCGCCTGGACACCGTGGTCGTCTCCTCGCAGCACGCCTCCGACATCGACCTGGAGTCGCTGCTCGCGCCCGACATCCGCGAGTTCGTCGTGGAGCCGGAGCTGAAGGCACTCCTCGACGACGGCATCAAGCTGGACACCGAGAAGTACCGCCTGCTGGTGAACCCCACCGGCCGCTTCGAGATCGGCGGCCCGATGGGCGACGCCGGCCTCACCGGCCGCAAGATCATCATCGACACCTACGGCGGCATGGCCCGCCACGGCGGCGGCGCGTTCTCCGGCAAGGACCCCTCCAAGGTGGACCGATCCGCCGCGTACGCGATGCGCTGGGTCGCGAAGAACGTGGTGGCGGCCGGCCTGGCCGCGCGCTGCGAGGTCCAGGTGGCCTACGCGATCGGCAAGGCCGAGCCGGTGGGCCTGTTCGTCGAGACCTTCGGCACCGCCAAGGTCGACGTCGAGCGGATCGAGCGGGCCATCGACGAGGTCTTCGACCTCCGTCCCGCCGCGATCATCCGCGACCTGGACCTGCTGCGGCCGATCTACGCCCAGACCGCCGCGTACGGTCACTTCGGCCGTGAGCTGCCGGACTTCACCTGGGAGCGGACCGACCGCGTGGACGCGCTGCGGAAGGCCGCGGGGCTGTAAGCCCACGGGCTGTTCTTGGCCGAGGCCCGGTGCTGCTCCCTCTCGGGAGCGCGCCGGGCCTCGGTGCGTCGGGCTGCCTTGTGGCCGGCCCGCCGTAGGGGTGTCGTTGCGCCCACCCTCCCCCTCCCGGCTTCGCTCGAGCGGGGGGACCCCCACCGCCCCGGGGGTACCTCCCAGGCACTCAAGGCACCGGAGGAGGCACGACTGCCCGCGACGGCGGCGCGCGGTGGTGTCAGTCGCGTTTGCCAGAATGCAGGGGTGAGCAGCGAGGACGGACAGGCGGACGGTGGTGCGCAGGGCGCGCCGCCCGAGCAGCTCGCGCTCATCCGGGAGAGCGTGCGCCAGGCCAAGACCCCCCGGGCCAAGCCGCGCACCTGGCGGGGCGCCGCGCTCGCCAAGGAGCTGCCGGTCGCCCGGGTGCTCGTCGACAAGGGCGTGCTGCACCTCGACCGGTACTTCGACTACGCCGTGCCCGAGGAGCTGGACGCCGACGCCCAGCCGGGCGTGCGGGTGCGTGTACGTTTCGGGGCCGGCCGGCACCGGGTGCGGGACGGCCGGCGTGAGGGCGGGGGACTGATCGACGGGTTCCTGGTCGAGCGCCTGCCCGAGTCCGACTACGCGGGCCCGCTGGCCGCGCTGGCCCAGGTCGTCTCGCCCGAGCCGGTGCTGGACGAGGAGCTGCTCGGTCTCGCCCGCGCGGTCGCCGACCGGTACGCGGGCAGTCTCGCCGACGTGCTGCAGCTCGCTGTGCCGCCGCGCAACGCCCGGGCCGAGCAGCGTCCCTCGCCCGATCCGCTGCCGCCGCCCCCGGCCCCGGCCGCCGGGTCGTGGGAGCGGTACGAACAGGGCCCCGCCTTTCTGGAGTCCCTGGCCTCGGGCGGCAGTCCCCGCGCCGTGTGGAACACCCTGCCGGGACCGCAGTGGAGCGAGGAGATCGCCCGGGCGGTCGCGGCGACCCTGTCCGCGGAGCGCGGCGCACTGGTCGTCCTGCCCGACGGACGGGCCGTGGCCAGGCTCGACGCCGCCCTCACCGACCTGCTGGGGGAGGGCCGGCACGCGGTGCTCACCGCCGACGCCGGACCGGAGAAGCGGTACGCGCAGTGGCTCGCGGTGCGGCGGGGAGCGGTGCGCGCGGTGATCGGGACCCGGGCGGCGATGTTCGCCCCGGTGCGCGCCCTCGGACTGGTCGCGGTCTGGGACGACGGGGACGACAACCTCAGCGAGCAGCACGCCCCGCAGCCGCACGCGCGGGAGGTGCTGCTGCTGCGGGCGGCGCAGGACAGGTGCGGCTTCCTGCTGGGCGGCTGGAACTGCACCGTGGAGGCCGCGCAGCTCGTGGACACCGGCTGGGCCAGGCCGTTGCACGCCGCGCGGGAGCGGGTGCGCGCCGCCGCCCCGCTGGTGCGGACCGTCGGGGACCAGGACCTCGCCCGGGACGAGGCCGCCCGCGCCGCGCGTCTGCCCACCCTCGCCTGGCAGGCGGTCCGTGAGGGCCTGCGGCACGGGCCGGTGCTGGTCCAGGTGCCCCGGCGGGGCTACGTGCCACGGATGGCGTGCGCCAACTGCCGGGCGCCGGCGCGGTGCCGCCACTGCTCCGGCCCGCTGGAGGCGCACGGCTCGGACGACCTGCGGTGCGGCTGGTGCGGGCGTACGGAGAGCGGCTGGCACTGTCCGGAGTGCGGCGGTTTCCGGCTGCGGGCGCAGGTGGTGGGGGCGCGGCGGACCGCCGAGGAGCTGGGGCGTGCCTTCCCCGCGGTCCCGGTCCGTACCTCGGGGCGTGAGCATGTGCTGGACACGGTGCCGGGGACGCCCGCCGTGGTGGTGAGCACGCCGGGCGCCGAACCGGTGGCCGAGGGCGGCTACGCGGCGGCGCTGCTGCTGGACGGGTGGGCCATGCTGAGCCGCCCCGACCTGCGGGCCGGTGAGGACGCCCTGCGGCGCTGGATGGGCGCGGCGGCGTTGGTCCGCCCTCAGTCGGCGGGCGGCACGGTGGTCGTGGTGGCCGAACCGACCCTGCGGCCGGTGCAGGCGCTGGTGCGCTGGGACCCGGCGGGCCACGCGCTGCGGGAACTGGCCGAGCGGGGCGAGCTGGGCTTCCCGCCGGTGTCGCGGATGGCGGCGGTGTCGGGGCCGGCGGAGGCGGTGGCCGAGTTCCTTGGGGCGGTGGAGCTGCCGGCGCGGGCGGAGGTGCTGGGGCCGGTTCCCGTGCCGGTCACCCCGGCGGGCCGCCCGCGGCGTCCGGGCGCGCCCCCGCCCGGCGAGCAGTGGGACCGGGCACTGATCCGGGTGCCTCCGGGGAACGGCGCGGCCCTGGCCGCCGCGTTGAAGTCGGCGCAGGCTGCGCGGATGGCGCGGGGCGGCGGTACGGCGGTGTGGGTCCGCATCGACCCACCGGACATCGGCTGAGATCCGCCGATATGTCGGCTGAGAGCTCCCGGACGTCGGCTGAGAGTCTCCGGGCGTCGGCTGAGTTCCGCCGGACGTGGGCTGAGAGTCTCCGGGCGTCGGCTGAGTTCCGCCGGACGTGGGCTGAGAGTCTCCGGGCGTCGGCTGAGTTCCGCCGGACATCCGGCCGAGGGCCGTCGACCGGCGGGTGCCGGCCGACGGTCGTGCGCGGCGTTCCGCGTCATGCGGCCCGGGGCGAACCCTCGGGGCCGGATGGAGGGGCCCTCCCGGGACGGCGAACCGGGAGGGCGGTACGGAGGGCTGGTGCGTCAGCCGTTGCGGGGGGTCGGGAAGGCCGTGGGGCGCGGGTCGTCGCGGAGGGACGGGCTGCCCGCCGTCGGCTGGGTCGGCATGGAGCGGGCCGCGGGCACGGTGGGCACGGTGGTGACACCGGCGCCCACGTTGACCGTGCGGGTGGTGGACGGCTCCGGGGCCCGCTCGCCCTCGACGGGAGCCGCTGCCTGCGCGGTCGCCCGGCGGGCGCCGTACCGGCGGTGCACCGCCTGCTTGGTGACCCCGAGGGCGGAGCCCACCGCGTCCCACGAGAAGCCGAGGGAGCGGTCGAAGTCCACGGCGGCCGTGACCAGGGTCTCGACGCTGTCCCGCAGCTCCTGGGCGAGACGGACGGTCGGGGCGGGGGCGCGTCCGTAGACGACGAAGCCCGTGGAGGGGCCGGAGCGGCGCGGGCGGTAGACGTTGCCGAGCTGGGCGGTGAGCGTGCGCAGTGCGTCCACCTGCCGGCGGACCCGCTCGATGTCCCGCACCAGCAAGTGCAGGCTGGCCCGAGCCTGGGCGTCGTGGGTTGCGTGGTCGGCCATGAACAAGCCTCTCGAACCGGCGTTGAAAGGGATGGACCCTGTCAGGGCCCGTGGTCAACTCTTTCTTGACCAACGCCGATTCGGTCCGCGGGTCACGGGCTGGGGGCGCGGCGGCATATGCGTACGCCCCTGCGAGGACCACCTCGTACGGCGGGGCCCCAGCTCGGAACGTTCCTGCACCGCGGGGGCGGCGTGCCGGGCGCGGCACGTCGTCCCCGCGTCCGCAGGGGAGGGCCGCCCCATAGACTGGTGCGTCGCCCGAACGTTCCCGCCCGAGAGGCCCTCAGCACCCCATGAAGCTCGTCTTCGCCGGTACCCCCGAGGTCGCCGTTCCCGCACTGGACGCTCTTCTCGCCTCCGGGCGGCACGAGGTCGCCGCCGTCGTGACGCGCCCCGACGCGCCCGCCGGCCGTGGCCGCAGGCTCGTCGCCTCGCCGGTCGCCGAGCGCGCGGAGGAGGCCGGGATCGAGGTGCTGAAGCCCGCGAAGCCCCGCGACCCCGAGTTCCTGGAGCGGCTCACCGAGATCGCACCGGACTGCTGCCCCGTCGTCGCCTACGGCGCCCTGCTGCCCCGGGTCGCCCTCGACATCCCCGCCCACGGCTGGGTCAACCTGCACTTCTCACTGCTGCCCGCCTGGCGCGGAGCCGCCCCCGTGCAGCACGCGATCATGGCGGGCGACGAGATCACCGGTGCCAGCACCTTCCTGATCGAGGAGGGCCTGGACTCCGGGCCCGTCTACGGCACGGTCACCGAGGAGATCCGCCCCACGGACACCAGCGGTGACCTGCTCACCCGGCTCGCCTTCGCCGGCTCGGGGCTGCTCGCCGCGACCATGGACGGCATCGAGGACGGCACCCTGAAGGCCGTACCGCAGCCCGCCGACGGCGTCAGCCTGGCCCCCAAGGTGAACGTCGAGGACGCCCGTGTGGACTGGGGGACCCCGGCGCTGCGCGTCGACCGGGTCGTCCGCGGCTGCACGCCCGCGCCCGGCGCCTGGACCACCTTCCGCGGCGAGCGGCTGAAGATCGTCCAGGCCGTGCCGGTACCGGACCGGACCGACCTCGCCCCCGGGCAGCTGCACGCGGGGAAGAACAACGTGTACGTCGGGACCGGTTCGTACGCCGTGGAGCTGCTGTGGGTGCAGGCCCAGGGCAAGAAGCCGATGCGCGCCGCCGACTGGGCGCGCGGGGTGCGGATCGCGGCCGGGGAGACCCTCGGCGGCTGACGCCCCCGGCTGCTCCACGACGTAGGCTGGAGCGCGCACTTCACCCCACATCCGGAGCACCTTTTACGTGAGCGACCAGCCCCGTCGGCCCCACAGGCCCGCCAAGCCCTACCGCCGCCCCAAGAAGGACCCCGTCCGCATCCTCGCCTTCGAGGCGCTGCGGGCCGTGGACGAGCGTGACGCGTACGCCAACCTCGTCCTGCCCCCGCTGCTGCGCAAGGCGCGCGAGAGCGAGGGACCCGAGAAGTTCGACGCGCGGGACGCGGCGCTCGCCACCGAGCTGGTGTACGGCACCCTCCGCCGCCAGGGCACCTACGACGCCGTCATCGCGGCCTGCGTCGACCGCCCGCTGCGCGAGGTGGACCCGCCGGTGCTCGACGTGCTGAGCCTCGGCGCTCACCAGCTTCTCGGCACGCGGATCCCGACGCACGCCGCCGTGTCCGCGACCGTGGAACTGGCCCGGGTGGTGCTCGGCGACGGGCGTGCCAAGTTCGTCAACGCCGTGCTGCGCAAGATCGCCCAGGACGACCTGGACGGCTGGCTGGAGCGGGTCGCGCCGCCCTACGACGAGGACCCCGAGGACCACCTCGCGGTCGTGCACTCGCATCCCCGCTGGGTGGTCTCCGCGCTGTGGGACTCCCTCGGCGGCGGACGCGCCGGCGTCGAGGAGCTGCTGCGCGCCGACAACGAACGGCCCGAGGTGACGCTGGTCGCCCGTCCAGGACGGTCCACGGCCGACGAACTGCTCGACGAGGAGGCCGCCGTCCCCGGCCGCTGGTCCCCGTACGCGGTGCGGCTCACCGAGGGCGGGGAGCCCGGCGCGGTCCCGGCGGTCGCCGAGGGGCGGGCCGGCGTGCAGGACGAGGGCAGCCAGCTGGTGGCGCTCGCGCTCGCGGCGGCGCCCGTCGAGGGGCCGGACCGCCGGTGGCTGGACGCGTGCGCGGGGCCCGGCGGCAAGGCGGCACTGCTCGGTGCGATCGCCGCCGAGCGCGGTGCCGTGCTGCTCGCCTCCGAGAAGCAGCCGCACCGCGCGGGCCTGGTCGCCAAGGCGCTGGCCGGCAACCCCGGGCCGTACCAGGTGGTCGCCGCCGACGGGACCCGGCCGCCGTGGCGCCCCGGAAGCTTCGACCGGGTGCTGGTCGACGTGCCGTGCACCGGTCTGGGCGCGTTGCGACGCCGGCCCGAGGCGCGGTGGCGGCGCCGCCCCGAGGACCTCGACGGCTTCGCGCCCCTGCAGCGCGGACTGCTGCGGACCGCGCTGGAGTCCGTACGGGTCGGCGGTGTCGTCGGCTACGCGACCTGCTCGCCGCACCTCGCGGAGACCCGGGCGGTGGTGGCGGACCTGCTCAAGCAGTTCCCGGACGCCGAACTGATCGACGCCCGCCCGCTCCTCCCGGACGTCCCGGACCTCGGCGAGGGCCCGGACATCCAGCTCTGGCCCCACCTCCACGGCACCGACGCGATGTATCTGGCGCTGCTGCGCCGCACGGCCTGACCCGGAGGACGCGTGCGCCCTCCGGCCTCGGCGGACACACCGGTGTCGTCGGGGCACGCCTGAGCCGCGGCTCGACGCAGCCTCTCGTGGGCGCCGGACGGCCCGCCCCGCCCGCGCCCAGCGGCCACCAGGCCAGGGCCGCCGTGCGCGACGGGCCCGGGTGGGACATGTCAACGGCGGGTGGCGGCACGGAAGATCCGTGTCACCACCCGCCGTTGACCAGTCCCCGGACCGTTGGTACCGCCGCGCGGCGCAGCGCATACGCTGGGGGCATGGCCCCGCAGATCAGTCCCAGCATCCTGTCCGCCGACTTCGCCCGGCTCGCGGACGAGGCGAAAGCCGTGGAGGGAGCCGACTGGCTCCACGTCGACGTGATGGACAATCACTTCGTCCCCAACCTGACCCTCGGCGTGCCGGTCGTGGAGTCGCTCGCCCGTGCCACGGACACGCCGCTGGACTGCCATCTGATGATCGAGGCGCCCGACCGCTGGGCGCCGCAGTTCGTGGAGGCGGGGGCCTCCTCCGTCACGTTCCACGTCGAGGCCGCCACCGCGCCGGTCCGGCTCGCCCGGGAGATCCGCGCCAAGGGCGCCCGCGCGTCCATGGCCCTGCGGCCCGCGACGCCGATCGAGCCGTACGAGGACCTGCTGCCCGAGCTGGACATGCTGCTGATCATGACGGTCGAGCCGGGCTTCGGCGGGCAGGCGTTCCTCGACATCATGCTGCCGAAGATCCGCCGCACCCGTGAACTGATCAGCAAGCACGGTCTGCAGCTGTGGCTGCAGGTCGACGGCGGTGTCTCGGCCTCCACCATCGAGCGGTGCGCCGACGCCGGCGCCGACGTCTTCGTCGCGGGCTCCGCGGTGTACGGCGCCTCGGACCCGGCCGAGGCGGTCCGTGCCCTGCGCAAGCAGGCGGAGGCGGCGACGTCGAAGGCGTCGTGGTTGCACGACCACTGAGCGTCATATACGTGAACGGCGGTCAGCAGGGCTGATCGACAGCGCCGGATCTGCAAGGATGAACGGCGAGTCCAGAGTGTGAACAGCAGTGAGGAGAGCGCCGTGTCGGGTATGTCGGCGGGCCGGTCAGCCATGCGGATGGGACCCGCTGAGCTGGTGCAGGCGGCGGCCATGGCCCGCCGCTTCTACCTCGAGGGCAAGTCCAAGATCCAGATCGCCGAGGAGTTCGGCGTCAGCCGCTTCAAGGTGGCCCGGGTCCTGGAGACCGCCCTCGAGCGTGATCTGGTACGCATCGAGATCCGCGTGCCCGCCGAGCTGGACGCCGAGCGCTCGGACGCGCTCCGCGCCCGCTACGGCCTGCGGCACGCCGTCGTGGTCGAGTCCCCGGCCGAGGCCGAGGAGACCCCCGACCCGGAGAACCTGGGAGAGGTGGCCGCCGACCTGCTCGGCGAGCTGGTCAACGAAGGCGATGTGCTGGGCCTGGCCTGGGGCCGTTCCACCATCCACATGGCGGCGGCCCTCGACCGGCTGCCGCCCTGCACGGTCGTCCAGCTGACCGGCGTGTACGACGCGGGCACCGCCGAGCGAGGCTCGGTGGAGGCCGTGCGCCGCGCCGCCCAGGTGTCCGGCGGCGACGCCCACCCCATCTACGCGCCGATGCTCCTGCCCGACGCCGCCACCGCGGAGGCGCTGCGCCACCAGACGGGCATCGCGCGGGCCTTCGAGTACTTCGACAAGGTCACCGTCGCCTGTGTGTCCATCGGCTCCTGGGAGCCGGGCATCTCCACCGTGCACGACATGCTCAGCGACGAGGAGCGGGCGCACTACGCCTCCCTCGGTGTCGCCGCCGAGATGTCGGCCCACCTCTTCGACGCCGAGGGCCGCCGCGTCGGCCGCGACCTGGGCGAGCGGTGCATCACGGTCAAGACCGACCAGCTGCGCAAGGTGCCCGAGGTCGTCGCGATCGCCGGCGGACAGCGCAAGGGACCGGCGATCGACGCGGTGCTGCGCTCCGGCCTCGTCACCAGCCTGGTGACCGACACCTCCGCCGCCGACTACCTGATGTCCGCAGGACCCGCCCCGCGGTCCTCCCTGAACCGCGCGGACCCGGACGGCCCCTGACGGCGGGTGGGACCGGGAGGGGGCTGGCAGCATCGGCCGCATGATGCTGCGACGCGCCCTCCTCCCGCGTCTCGTGGCCTGCCTGCTGCTCGCCCTGCTGGCGGGCTGCTCGACCGCGGGCGACGACGGCGGGGTGCCGGCGTGGGCCGAGGGACTGCCCACCGTGCAGGCCTCCGACCTGCCCGCCGAGGCCCGCCGCACCCTGGAGCTCATCGACGAGGGCGGCCCCTTCCCCTACGAGCGGGACGGCGTCGTGTTCGGCAACTTCGAAGGACTGCTGCCCCAGCACGACCGGGGCTACTACCACGAGTACACGGTGCCGACGCCGGGATCGGACGACCGGGGCGCCCGGCGCATCGTCACCGGCCGGAACAGAGAGACGTACTACACCGACGACCACTACGCATCGTTCAGGGCGGTACTGAGATGACACAGGATCTCACCGGCCGGCTCGTGGTTCCCGTCGACCTCGACGGGGTGACCGACAAGGCGGGCCTGATGGACCGGTGCGCCCGTGCGCTGGCGCTCCCCGAGTGGTTCGGCCGCAACTGGGACGCCCTGGTGGACTCCCTCGCCGACCACACCGTCTGGCCCGAGGGCGCGGTGGAACGCGGGCTGCTGCTCGTCGTCCGCGGCTGGCGGGCGTACGCGACGGCGCACCCGGAGGAATGGGCGACCGCCCAGGAGGTGTTCGCGGAGGCCGCGGACCGCACCCCCTCCCTCACCGTGGCGCTCGCCGTTGGAGGATCCGCCGAGCACCTCCCGGACCAGGCTGGACGATCCGACCGGGGCTGACATTCCGGTCGCCATGGGAGAATGAAGTACGTGCTCTTCCCCCTGGCTGACCTGTCCGGGGGCCACCTCTGATCGACTGGGATGTGCAGCACGTGCGTTTCCTCAACGACATCCAGCCCGCGTACGACCTGACGTACGACGACGTCTTCATGGTGCCGAGCCGCTCCGCGGTCGGTTCGCGGCAGGGCGTCGACCTCAGCTCCCCGGACGGCACGGGCACCACCGTCCCGCTCGTCGTCGCCAACATGACCGCCATCGCCGGACGCCGCATGGCGGAGACGGTGGCCCGGCGCGGCGGACTCGTCGTCATACCGCAGGACATCCCCATCGAGGTCGTCGCCGAGGTCGTCTCCTGGGTGAAGGGCCGCCACCTGGTGCTGGACACCCCCATCGTGCTGGCCCCGCACCAGACCGTCGCCGACGCGCTGTCCCTGCTGCCGAAGCGGGCGCACAACGCGGGCGTCGTCGTCGACGCGGAACACCGGCCGGTGGGCGTGGTCACCGACGCCGACCTGTCCGGCGTGGACCGCTTCACCCAGCTCGACGAGGTCATGTCCAAGGACCTGATCCTCCTGGACGCCGAGATGGACCCGCGCGAGGCCTTCAACACCCTCGACGGCGCCAACCGCCGCTACGCGCCCGCCGTCGACCGTGAGGGCCGGCTGGCGGGCATCCTCACCCGCAAGGGCGCCCTGCGCGCCACGCTGTACACGCCCGCCACGGACGCCCAGGGCAAGCTGCGCGTCGCCGCCGCCGTCGGCATCAACGGCGATGTCGCCGGCAAGGCCAAGCAGCTCCTCGAGGCGGGCGTCGACACCCTCGTCATCGACACCGCGCACGGCCACCAGGAGTCGATGATCAACGCCGTGCGGCTGGTGCGCGGACTCGACCCGCAGGTCCCGGTGGTCGCCGGCAACATCGTCTCCGCCGAGGGCGTGCGCGACCTGATCGAGGCCGGCGCGGACATCGTCAAGGTCGGCGTGGGCCCCGGCGCCATGTGCACCACCCGCATGATGACCGGCGTCGGCCGGCCGCAGTTCTCCGCGGTGCTGGAGTGCGCCGCCGAGGCGAAGAAGTACGGCAAGCACGTGTGGGCCGACGGCGGTGTGCGCCACCCGCGCGACGTGGCCATGGCCCTCGCGGCCGGCGCGTCCAACGTGATGATCGGCTCGTGGTTCGCCGGCACCTACGAGTCCCCGGGCGACCTCCAGCACGACGCGAACGGCCGCCCCTACAAGGAGTCGTTCGGCATGGCGTCCGCCCGTGCCGTGCGCAACCGCACCTCCGAGGAGTCCGCCTACGACCGCGCCCGCAAGGCGCTGTTCGAGGAGGGGATCTCCACCTCCCGCATGTTCCTCGACCTGGAGCGCCCCGGCGTCGAGGACCTGATCGACTCGATCATCGCGGGCGTCCGCTCCTCCTGCACCTACGCCGGTGCCGGCTCGCTGGAGGAGTTCGCCGAGAAGGCCGTCGTCGGCATCCAGAGCGCGGCCGGTTACGCGGAGGGCAAGCCGCTGCACGCCAGCTGGAGCTGACCCCGCGGCGGGAGAGGCGGGTGTGGAACGGCCCACACGGCCGGCGCAACGAACACCCGCCTCACCTCGAGGAACGCAATGATCTTGCGGTGGTGCGCAAGGTTGCTGCATTTCAGCAGCAACGGAGAACCTCGTAGTGTTACGCGCTGTACGTGTGTGGCGGGGACCCCGCTCGACGGGTCCCGGCTGTCGCGGGGTGCCGTCGGTCCCCGGCCGCGGAAGCCCGGCAGCGATCAAGGAGTCAGCGCGTGCTCGACCAGGGCGCACCCTCGCACGACGGCGGTCCCTCCGCCCCGCAGTCATCGGGCATCGGCATGCGCCTGATGCGCCGCAAGCCCGTGGAACGCCTGGTCGCGGAGGGTGGCCAGGGCGAGGGCGGCACGCTGCGGCGGTCCCTCGGACTGTGGCAGCTGACCATGATCAGCATCGGTGCCACGCTCGGCACCGGCATCTTCGTCGTCCTCGGCGAGGCCGTCCCCAAGGCCGGGCCCGCGGTCACGCTGTCCTTCGTCATCGCCGGTCTGACGGCCCTCTTCTCGGCCCTCTCCTACGCCGAACTGGCCGGCACCATCCCGGTCTCGGGCTCCTCCTACTCGTATGCGTACGCAACGATGGGCGAACTGATCGCCTGGGTCTGCGGCTGGTGCCTGATGCTGGAGTACGGCGTCTCGGTCGCCGCCGTCGCCGTCGGCTGGGGCGAGTACCTCAACGAACTCCTCGACGGCACCATCGGCGTCACCCTGCCCGCCGCGCTGTCCGCCCCGCCCGGTGACGGCGGCATCTTCAACGCGCCGGCGCTGATCGTGGTCCTGCTCGCCATGGCGTTCCTGCTGGGCGGCGCCCGTGAGTCCGCCCGCGCCAACACCGTCATGGTCCTCGTGAAGATCGGCGCCCTGGTCCTGTTCTGCGCCATCGGCGTCCAGGGCTTCCGCTCCGGCAACTACGACAACTTCATGCCGCTCGGCATGGCCGGCGTCAGCGCCGCCGGAGCCACCCTGTTCTTCTCCTACATCGGCTTCGACGCCGCTTCCACCGCCGGTGAGGAGGCGAAGAACCCCCAGCGCGACCTGCCCCGCGCCATCCTGCTGTCGCTCGCCATCATCACCGCGCTGTACGTCCTGGTCGCCGCCGTCGCCGTGGGCGCCAAGCCGTGGCGGCAGTTCACCGACTCCGAAGCCACCCTCGCCCAGATCATGCGCGAGGTCACCGGCCAGAGCTTCTGGGGCACCCTGCTGGCGTTCTGCGCCGTCATCGCCATTGCGAGCGTCGTCCTCACCGTGCTCTACGGCCAGACCCGCATCCTGTTCGCCATGTCCCGGGACGGACTGGTGCCCAAGGTGTTCGCCCGGGTCAGCCCGCGCAGCGGCACGCCCCGCGCCAACACACTGATCGTTTCCGTGTTCTGCGGTGTGCTGGCCGCCGCCGTCCCGCTCGGCCAGCTCGCCGACGCCACCAGCATCGGCACCCTCTTCGCCTTCGCGCTGGTCAACGTCGCCGTGGTGGTGCTGCGCCGCAGCCGCCCCGACATGCCGCGCACGTTCCGCGTGCCGCTGTCCCCGCTGCTGCCCGCCGTCGGCTTCGGCCTCTGCCTGTGGATGATGGGCAGCCTGTCCACCGTCACCTGGGTGGTCTTCGGTGTCTGGATGGCCGTCGGCCTCGTGTTCTACTTCCTCTACGGCTACCGCCGCTCCCGGCTCGCCGTCCCCGCCGCACCAGAAGCGAAGTGAACCACCCGCAGTGCTGAACGATCTCGACGAACGCATCGTGCACGCCCTCGCCGAGGACGCCCGCCGCTCCTACGCGGACATCGGCCAGCTCGTCGGTCTGTCCGCGCCCGCCGTGAAACGGCGCGTGGACCGGCTGCGCGCGACCGGGGCCATCACCGGCTTCACCGTACGGGTGGACCCCGCGGCCCTCGGCTGGCAGACGGAGGGGTTCGTCGAGATCTACTGCCGCAGCAACACCTCCCCGGAGACCATCCAGCGGGGCCTGGAGCGCTACCAGGAGGTCGTCGCCGCCTCCACCGTCACCGGTGACGCGGACGCGGTCGCCCAGGTCTTCGCCTCCGACATGCGCCACTTCGAACGGGTGCTGGAGCGCATCGCCGGCGAGCCCTTCGTCGAGCGCACCAAGTCCGTGCTGGTGCTGTCGCCGCTGCTGCGGCGGTTCTCGTCCGGCTCGCCGGCCTAGGCCGTGACCCGAGGTCGTCCACGTCGGACGGCCGCCCCGGCGGGCCGTCCCCGCGTGAGGGTCACTGAATCGGCGTAATCTGGGGCGTATGCGGCAGCCCTCCGATTCCGGTGCGGTCACCGGTGAGCCCGAAGGGCCGGATCCGGTTTTCGTCGACGCCTCCGGCCGGCGGGCCCGGCTGCTGCGGCGGGCCGGATACGGGGCCGCCGGGCTGGCGGCCGGCTATCTGAGCGTGCTCGCGCTGAGCCTGATGGGGGCGACCCCGTTCGCCCCGGAGGCCCTGCTGCCGCCACTGCCCGGTGATTCCTCCCCGACCGCCCCGCTGCGCCAGGACGCCGAGGGAGACGCCCGGCCGCGCGAGGAGGCCGGGGCCGGGGTGGGGCCGGGCACGCCGCTGATCCCGCTCATCGCCGGTGAGGATCCGGCGGGCTCCCTGCTGCTGCCGCCCGGCGCCGATCCCGGGAGCGTCGCCGGGGTGCCGGTGGAGCCGCCGGACGCCGGCGGGGTCGAGGTCACGGACGGGCCGGCGCCCTCCGAGGAGCCCGGCGACGACGCCGAGGAGCCGGGTGCGCCCGAGGACCCGCAGGAACCGGGCGCCGGTGAGCCGTCCGTGCCCGGCGACGGCGGCGACTCCGAGGCGCCGCCGCCCGGCACCGACGAGCCGTCCGGGCCCGGCACGGACAACCCGCCCGAGCCGCCCGGGACGCCGCAGCCCACGCCCGAGGCGCCGTCCGAGAACCCCGGCGCCTCCCTGCCCGACGACCCACCGGCCGCCGGGACCCCCTGATGCGGGGGCGACCGCACCGCCCGGCCGGTCCACCGCCCGCGACACCGGGGACGCGGCGGCGCTGGTTCCGCATCGTGGTGCCGCTGGTCCTGCTGGCCTTCGTCGTCTCCGTCCTCGCGGTCGAGGGCTACACCTCCCGCGGCTTCGCCGGGGACCAGGAGGGCCGCGGGGAGCGGGCCGGCCGGAGCGGGGCGGGCGTGCCCCCGGAGGTCGCGGGCGGGGGACCGGTCGTCGACGCGGGCCACGATCCGCCGCGCACCTACCGGGCCCCGGTCAGGACGGTCGTCCTGACCTTCGACGACGGACCCGACCCCGCGTGGACGCCCCGGATCCGCGAGGTCCTCGACCGCCACGACGTGCCGGGCACGTTCTTCGTCACCGGACGGCAGACGGTCCGCCACCCCGACCTCGTACGGGACCTGATCCGCTCGGGACACGAGATCGGGGTGCACACCTTCTCCCACCCCGACCTGGCCACGCAGTCCGAGGACGCGGTCGACCGGGAGCTGGCGTTCACCCAGCTCGCCCTCGCCGGGGCCGCCGGGATCAACAGCTCGCTGCTGCGGATGCCGTACTCCTCGACGCCCGCCGCCCTGGACGGCCCTTCCTGGGCCGTCGCCCGGCACCTCGGTGAGAAGGGGTACGTGCTGGCCTTCGTCGACCAGGACACCCGCGACTGGAGCCGGCCCGGCGCCCGGGCCATCGCCGACGCGGCCGTCCCCGAGGTGCCCGGCCGGGGGACGATCGTCCTGCTCCACGACTCCGGAGGCGACCGCTCGCAGACCGTGCGGGCGCTGGAGACGCTGGTGCCGCGGCTGAAGGCGGACGGCTACCGCTTCTCCACGGTCGCCGAGCTGGTGGGCGTGGAACGCCTCACGGGCGGCGTCGACACCGCGGAGCGGTGGCAGGGGTGGGTGTTCGTGACCGCTGTGACCGTGTCGGGGACGACGGTGTCCGTGCTGAGCGCGCTGCTGCTGGTCGTCGGGGGGCTGGTGCTGGCGCGGTGCGTGGTGATGCTCGGGCTGGCACACCGTCACGCGCGGCTCGCACGCCGGCGTCCGCGCGCCGGGCCGGGGCCGCCCGCCACCGGGCCGGTCAGCGTGGTCGTGCCCGCGTACAACGAGGTCGTGTGCATCGGCAAGACACTGCGGTCGCTGGTCGCGAGCGACCACCCCGTGCAGATCGTCGTCGTGGACGACGGGTCCGACGACGGGACCGCCGACGCCGCCGAGGCGCTGGGGCTGCCCGGGGTGACCGTGGTGCGCACCCCCAACCGGGGCAAGGCCGCCGCGCTGAACACCGGAGTGCTGCACGCCTCGCACGAGGTCGTCGTGATGCTCGACGCCGACACCGTCTTCGAGCCCTCGACCGTCGGCCGCCTCGTCGAGCCGTTCGCCGACCCGTCCGTCGGCGCCACCGCCGGCAACGCCAAGGTCGGCAACCGGCGCGGCATGCTCGGCCGCTGGCAGCACATCGAGTACGTCATGGGCTTCAACCTCGACCGGCGCATGTACGACCTGCTGCGCTGCATGCCCACCGTCCCCGGTGCCGTCGGGGCCTTCCGGGTCTCCGCCCTGCGGCAGGCCGGGATGATGAGCGGGGACACCCTCGCGGAGGACACCGACATCACCATGGCCCTGCACCGGGCGGGCTGGGACGTCCGCTACGCCGAGCACGCGCTCGCCTGGACCGAGGCACCGGGTTCGCTGCGGCAGCTGTGGCGCCAGCGGTACCGGTGGAGCTACGGCACGATGCAGGCCGCGTGGAAGCACCGGCACGCCCTCGTCGAGCGCGGGCACGCGGGGCGGTTCGGGCGGGTGGGGCTGCCGTTGCTGGCGGTGTTCCAGATCCTCACGCCGCTGCTCGCCCCGCTGATCGACCTGCTGACCGTGTACGGGCTGGTGTTCGGCAACCCGCTCCTCACCGCGTTGGCCTGGCTGGGGGTGCTGGCCGTGCAGGGGGTGTGCGCCGCATACGCCTTCCGTCTCGACGGGGAGCCGCTGCGGCCGCTGTGGGCGCTGCCGGTGCAGCAGGTCGTGTACCGGCAGGTCATGTACCTCGTGCTGGTGCAGGCCTGTCTCACCGCGGTCAGCGGGTACCGGCTGCCGTGGCAGCGGATGAAGCGGAAGGGGAATGTGGTGGTGCCGCCGAGGGGCGGAGGACTACCCTCGGGGGTATGACCTGGCGACATTGATTCATCCGTAGTGCCTCCCGAGGGCCGCCGCGGGCGCCGTTCGACCTCAGCGTCCGGTGTCCGAACCGCCCTTACGGGAAGGCCTCATGACTCTCACGCCCACGCGTGCCGTCGACGTGCGCGTGCGTCGGCTGACGACCACGCTGTACGGCTACTCGTTCCTCGAAGAATTCGTCCTGCTGTACCCGGTGTACGCGCTGCTGTTCAGCGACGCCGGGCTGTCCGTGTGGCAGATCTCGTCCCTGTTCGCCCTGTGGTCCGTCACCGCCGTGGTGCTGGAGGTTCCGTCCGGGGCGTGGGCCGACGCGGTGTCACGGCGGCTGTTGCTGGTCATCGGTCCGCTGCTGACGGGCGCCGGGTTCGCCCTGTGGATCCTCGTGCCGTCGTACGCCGCCTTCGCGGCGGGGTTCGTGCTGTGGGGGACCGGCGGGGCGCTGTGCTCCGGTGCGCTGGAGGCTCTCGTCTACGACGAGCTGGAGCGGAGCGGGGCGTCCGACCGGTACGCGCGAGTGCTGGGACGGGCGCGGGCGGCCGGCCTGGTCGCCGTGATGGCGGCGATGGGACTGGCCGGACCTGTGCTCGCGTGGGGCGGCCATGCGGCCGTGGGGGCGGCGAGTGTGCTGGTGTGCCTGCTGACCTCGGTGACCGCGCTGAGGTTTCCCGAGCACCGGGTGGCGCGGGCCGAGGAGCGTCCAGGCTGGGGCGACGCCTTGCGGGCCGGTCTGGGTGAGGCTCGACGGGACCGGTCCGTGCGGGGCGCGTTGCTGCTGGTGCCGGCGGTGGCGGCGGTGTGGGGGGCGCTGGACGAGTACACGCCGTTGCTGGTGCGCGAGGCGGGGGTCGCTGACGTGGCCGTGCCGTGGGTGCTGCTGGTGATCTGGGGCGGGGCCACCGCCGGAAGTCTGCTGGCGGGGGAGGGGGAGCGGTTCGGCACGGGCGGGCTCGCTCTGCTGCTGGGCGCGGGCGGCGTGGCCCTGGCGGTGGGCGCTGTCGCCGGGACGGTGGCGGGACTGCTGCTGGTCGCGGTGGCGTTCGGCGCGTTCCAGGCGGCGACCGTGCTGGCGGAGGCGCGCCTGCAGCACCGGATCGAGTCGACGGGGCGGGCGACGCTCACGTCGGTGGCGGGGCTCTGCACGGAGGCCGTGACGCTGACGGTGTTCGCGGGGTACGCGGTGATCGCGTCGGGCCACGGGCACGGTGCGGCGTTCGCGGTGTCGGCGGTGCCGTACGTGGTGCTGGCGGTGGGGCTGGCCTTGGTGCGGCGGAGGGGGCGCGTGGGGGCTGAGGTGTGACGCCTGTGGCGCGGGGTTGCGGTCTGGTGGGGGCTTGGGGCTGACGCCTGCGGCGCAGCGTTGCGGTCGGTGGGGGCTGGGGTGTGACGCCTGCGGCGCAGGGTTGCGGTGTGGTGGGGGCGGGCG
>NZ_AZUS01000021.1:0-81127 GCF_000527195.1 Streptomyces sp. CNH189 | reverse complement strand
GGGTGTGTGGTGGATTCCCGCGGAGCGGCCGGGCGCGTGGTCAGGCAGGCGTGGGCGGGTGTGGGGCGGGGGCGGTGGGGACGAGGGCGCGGGGTGGGGAAGGGTGTGGGAAGGGCGTGGGGTCCGGGTTCCGGGGCGGGTCGTGCAGAATCGGGGGCATGACGACCCCCGACGACCAGTCGCGCGAGCCGGAGCCCACGAAGCCGTCCGGGCCCGCGACGACCCCGTACAAGGACCGCATCTACCGCTCGCCGGCGGGCATCGCCGGCGGTGTGCTCGTGCTCGCCCTCATCGGCTGGCTCGGCATCGACGGGGTGGTCGTCGGCGAGGGGCGCACCCCGTGGCTCGCCCTCGCCGCGATGCTGTTCCTCGTCCCCCTGGTCGTCGCCTACACGCTGCGTCCCGCCGTCTACGTGAACGACGACCGGCTGCGCGTCCGCAACCCGCTGCGCGTGATCGTGCTGCCGTGGGGGCGGGTCGTCTCGCTGCGGTCCGGGTACTCCAACGAGGTCGTCGACGACTCGGGCGCGAAGTACCAGCTGTGGGCGCTGCCCGTCTCACTGCGGGCCCGCAGCAAGGCGAACCGGCAGGAGGCGCGGGCGGCGGCGAAGGCCACACGCGGTGACACCGGGCGGCGCGGGCGCCGGGGCGGATCGGGTGCCACCGGTGACCTGGGTGGCGCCGGCGGCCTGGGCGGCTTCGGCGGGGTCGGCGCGGGTGCCGTGGCCGACGAGCCCCGGAGGTCCGAGACCGACCAGGCCATGGCCGAGATGCGTGAGCTGCACGAGCGGCGGCAGGGCGAGGAGAGCGCGCAGGGGGAGGTCACCGTGCGGTGGGCCTACGAGATCATGGCGCCCGCCGTGGCGGGGGCCGTGCTGCTGGCTGTGCTGGCGGCGTTGGGCTGAGCCGGCCTTGGGCTGGCTGAGGTGGCGTTGGGCTGAGGTGGCGTGACGTTGGGAAGGGGCGGGCCTGTGGCCCGCCCCTTTTTTTTGTCAGATGCCTGCTGCTGCGGACAGGTCCCGCTTGAGCGTGGTGAGGAGGGACGTCGCCTTGGCGCGGGCCTCCGGAAGTGCCTGCTTCGTGGCGACCGGGACCACCACCTCCAGGTAGCACTTCAGCTTGGGCTCCGTGCCGCTGGGGCGGACGACGACCCGCGCGCCGTCCAGGGTGTAGCGGAGGCCGTCCGTGGGCGGGAGCGTCGCCGTGCCCTCGTTGAGGTCCTCGGCCTTGGTGATGCGCAGGCCCGCCAGCTCGGTGGGCGGCTGCTCGCGCAGGCGGCGCATCGCCGCGGCGATCAGGCCCAGGTCCTTCACTCGGACGCTGAGCTGGTCCGTCGCGTGCAGGCCGTGCTCCACGGCGAGGTCGTCGAGGAGGTCGAGGAGCGTGCGGTGGTCCGACTTGAGTTCGGACGCCAGTTCCGTGAGGAGCAGGGCCGCCGTGATGCCGTCCTTGTCGCGGACGCCGTCCGGGTCCACGCAGTAGCCGAGGGCCTCCTCGTAGCCGTAGCGCAGGCCGTCGACGCGGGCGATCCACTTGAAGCCGGTCAGGGTCTCCTCGTAGGGGAGGCCTGCCTTCTCGGCGATGCGGCCGAGGAGGGACGACGAGACGATCGACTCCGCGAAGGTGCCGGTCGCTCCGCGGCGGACCAGGTGGGCGGCGAGGAGCGCGCCGACCTCGTCGCCGCGGAGCATGCGCCAGTCGCCGCCGTCCTTCACGGCGGCGGCGCAGCGGTCGGCGTCCGGGTCGTTGGCGATGACCAGGTCCGGGTCCGTCTCGCGGGCCTTCGCGAAGGCGAGGTCCATCGCGCCGGGCTCCTCCGGGTTGGGGAACGCGACGGTCGGGAAATCCGGGTCCGGGTCGGCCTGCTCGGTGACCAGGTCGGGGGTGGGGAAGCCCGCGCGGGCGAACGCGGCGAGGAGGACGTCCTTGCCGACGCCGTGCATCGCCGTGTAGACGGTGCGGGCGGTGCGGGGGGAGTCCTTGGACAGGACCGCGTCCGTGCGGGCGAGGTAGGCGTCCAGGACGGTGTCGTCGAGGGTCTCCCAGCCGGTGGTGGGGCGGGGGACGGTGGTGAGGGAGGTGATCGCCTCGATCTCGGCGGCGATCTCCGCGTCGGCCGGGGGGACGATCTGGGAGCCGTCGCCCAGGTACACCTTGTAGCCGTTGTCGCGGGGCGGGTTGTGGCTGGCGGTGACCTCCACGCCGGCGACCGCGCCGAGGTGCCTTATGGCGAAGGCGAGGACAGGGGTGGGGAGGGGGCGGGGGAGGACGGCGGCGCGGAGGCCGGCGCCGGTCATGACGGCCGCCGTGTCCTCGGCGAAGGCGGCGGACTTGTGGCGGGCGTCGTAGCCGATGACGACGAGGCCGGCCGTGTCGTCCCCGTGCGGGGTTCCCTGCTTCTTGAGGTACGCGGCGAGGCCGGCGGCGGCGCGGATGACCACGGAGCGGTTCATGCGCAGGGGGCCGGCGCCGAGTTCGCCGCGGAGGCCGGCGGTGCCGAACTGGAGGGTGCCGGCGAAGCGGGCGGCGAGTTCGGGGAGGTCGCCGGAGTCGATGAGGCGGGCGAGTTCCTCGCGGGTGTCCGGGTCGGGGTCCTCGGCGAGCCATGCCTGGGCCTGTGCGATGAGCGCGTCGTGTTCCACGGTCGGTCGGCCTCTCTCGGTCGTTGTGGTGTCAGGTTCGCATGGGGGCGGGGGGCGCGTGCCTGCGGCACGGGGTGCTGCCCGGTGGGGCAGAGGTCGCGTGCCTGCGGCCCGGTGGAGGCTGAGGTGGCATGCCTGCGGCGCAGGGTTGCGGTGTGGTGGGGGCGGGCGTAGCGCCTACGGGCGGTGGGTGGTGCGGGGCCGCGGTGGGGGCGGTCGTCCTCGGTCTGGCGCGAGAGTGCGTCTCGAGTGGTGCAGGGTGCGGACGCGCCAGCCGCTGCGGGCGCCCACCCCCACCCCGTCCCCTCCCCGCCGTCGGCGGCCACACCAACAGCGTGGCAGCCATCGCCCTCCGCCGTAGGCGGCGCGGCTGCCGCCGACCGCGGGCGCGCGGCCGGGCGGCGGCCGCGAGTTGCCGCTGACTGCGGGCAGTCGTGCCGCCTGGGGCGATGGGGGTCCCCCGCTCGAGCGGAGCCGAGAGTGGGGGAGGGTGGGCGCGGCGGCAACCTGTCAGCGCCAGGTGCGCAAACGCCCCCCGGCCCACTCCCGCACTCCCGCGCAACAAATCGCCGGAAACCGCGTCCCGGACGCAACAACCACCGCGCCGGTGCGCAACGGCTTGTTCTTGTCCGGCGCGGGCACGCGACCGTACCTTCATGGGTGACCCCCAAACCCCCGCCTCCCGGTGAGGATCACGCATGCGCACCGCCCTGCTTCAAAGCTCCGGCCGCCCCGGCTCCGTCGCCGAGAACCTCAAGGCTCTCGACGCCGCCGCCGGCCGTGCCGCGGAGGCAGGCGCACGGCTGCTCGTCACCTCCGAGCTGTTCCTCACGGGATACGCCATCGGCGACGACCTCGGCCGCCTCGCCGAGCCCGCCGACGGCGACGCGGCGGACGCGGTCGCGGAAACCGCCGCCCGCCACGGTCTCGCCGTCGCCTACGGCTACCCCGAGCGCGCCGGCGACACGGTGTACAACTCCGTCCAGCTCGTCGCCCCCGACGGCACCCGCCTCGCGAACTACCGCAAGACCCACCTCTACGGCTGCTTCGAGCGCGACCACTTCACCCCCGGCGACCGGCCCGTCGCGCAGGCGGAGCTCGACGGCCTCACCGTCGGCCTGATGATCTGCTACGACGTCGAGTTCCCGGAGAACGTCCGCGCCCACGCGCTCGCCGGTACCGACCTGCTCCTGGTCCCCACGGCCCAGCTGTACCCGTTCCAGTTCGTCGCCGAGTCCGTGGTGCCGGTGCGGGCCTTCGAGAACCAGATGTACATCGCGTACGTCAACCGGGTCGGCCCGGAGGGTGACTTCGAGTTCGTCGGCCTGTCCACCCTGGCCGGCCCCGACGGCGTCGCCCGCGCCCGCGCCGGCCGCGGTGAGGAACTGCTCCTCGCCGACGTCGATCCGCTGTTCCTCGCCGCGTCCCGTGAGGACAACCCGTACCTGCTGGACCGCCGTCCCGGTCTCTACGGGTCCCTCGCCTGACATCGTCCCGAGTTCCACCCCCGCAAGGAGTCCGTACCCCATGACGTCCACGGTGCCCAACGCCGTCGAGCACGCCGACGAGCAGCAGCCGCCGATCACCATGTTCGGCCCGGACTTCCCGTACGCGTACGACGACTACCTGGCCCATCCCGCGGGCATCGGGCAGGTCCCGGCGACCGAGCACGGCACCGAGGTCGCGGTGATCGGCGGCGGTCTGTCCGGCATCGTCGCCGCGTACGAGCTGATGAAGATGGGGCTCAAGCCGGTCGTGTACGAGGCCGACCGGATCGGCGGGCGGCTGCGCACCGTCGGCTTCGAGGGGTGCGACGAGTCGCTGACCGCCGAGATGGGCGCGATGCGCTTCCCGCCGTCCTCCACGGCGTTGCAGCACTACATCGACCTGGTGGGGCTGGAGACCCGGCCCTTCCCCAACCCGCTGTCGGAGGCCACCCCTTCGACGGTCGTGGACCTCAAGGGGGAGTCGCACTACGCGGAGACCATGGCGGACCTGCCGCAGGTCTACCGGGACGTGGCCGACGCCTGGGCGCGGTGCCTGGAGGAGGGTGCCGACTTCTCCGACATGAACCGGGCCCTGCGCGAGCGGGACGTGCCGCGCATCCGGGAGATCTGGTCGCGGCTGGTGGAGAAGCTCGACAACCAGACGTTCTACGGGTTCCTGTGTGAGTCCGAGGCCTTCAAGTCCTTCCGGCACCGGGAGATCTTCGGGCAGGTCGGGTTCGGCACCGGGGGGTGGGACACCGACTTCCCGAATTCGATCCTGGAGATCCTGCGGGTCGTCTACACGGAGGCCGACGACCATCACCGGGGCATCGTCGGCGGGTCGCAGCAGCTGCCGCTGCGGTTGTGGGAGCGGGAGCCGCAGAAGATCGTCCACTGGCCGTACGGCACCTCGCTGAAGTCCCTGCACGTGGACGGGGAGCCGCGGCCCGCCGTCACGCGGCTCGGACGGACCGCCGGCAACCGGATCACCGTGACCGACGCGCGCGGTGACATCCGTACGTACCGGGCCGCCGTCTTCACCGCGCAGTCGTGGATGCTGCTCTCGAAGATCGACTGCGACGACTCGCTCTTCCCCATCGACCACTGGACCGCCATCGAGCGCACCCACTACATGGAGAGCTCCAAGCTTTTCGTGCCGGTGGACCGGCCGTTCTGGCTGGACAAGGACGAGCAGACCGGGCGGGACGTCATGTCGATGACGCTCACCGACCGGATGACCCGTGGCACGTATCTGCTGGACAACGGCCCGGACAAGCCGGCGGTCATCTGCCTGTCGTACACCTGGTGCGACGACAGCCTGAAGTGGCTGCCGCTGTCCGCCAACGAGCGGATGGAGGTCATGCTGAAGTCGCTCGGCGAGATCTACCCCAAGGTCGACATCCGCAAGCACGTCATCGGCAACCCGGTGACCGTCTCCTGGGAGAACGAGCCCTACTTCATGGGCGCGTTCAAGGCGAACCTGCCGGGACACTACCGCTACCAGCGGCGGCTGTTCACCCACTTCATGCAGGACCGGCTGCCGGAGGGCAAGCGGGGCCTGTTCCTCGCCGGTGACGACATCTCCTGGACGGCGGGCTGGGCCGAGGGTGCCGTGCAGACCGCGCTCAACGCGGTCTGGGGCGTGATGCACCACCTCGGGGGCGCGACGGACGCGACCAACCCGGGCCCGGGCGACCTGTACGACGAGATCGCGCCGGTCGAACTCCCGGAGGACTGAGGTCAGTCCGGCAGCGGGGTGAGCAGCATGCGGCCCGAGAAACCCACCGCGGTGTCGAGCCGCTCGGTGAACTCCGCCGCCACGTCGGGCAGCCGGCGCAGCGCCCACAGGGCGCGCGCCGCCGTCCAGGCCGCGTCCCGGGCGCGCTCCAGGCTCCAGGCGCCGAGCAGATGGGTCAGCGGATCGGCGATCCGCAGCAGCTCGGGGCCCGGGACCAGTTCCTCGCGGATACGCTCCTCCAGCGACAGGAGCAGTTCGCCCACGGCCTCGAACTCGTCCTCCAGGTCGGCCGGTTCGCAGCCGAGCGTACGACAGGTGTCCACGACCGCCAGCGCGAGGTCGTGCCCGATGTGCGCGTTGATGCCCGCCAGCGCGAACTGCACCGGACGTACCTCCGGGTGGCGGCGGAACTGGAACAGCGGACGCCAGCAGGCGGGCGGACGGCGTCCCTCCGCCGCCGCGTCCACGGCGGCCAGGTAGCGTTCGGCGAACCGCACGTCCAGCGCGATCACCGCCCGGGAGTCGGGGAACAGCCCGGCGTCGACGCGCCGGTCCACGGCCCGTGTCACGGCGAGGTAGACGCGGTTGAAGACCGCGACCCCGTCCCGCGCGGGCAGGGCCGCGTCGAGGGCGCGCATACGGGCGACGACCCCGTCGACCGGGGTGAGGACTTGTTCGCATTGCGCCATGAGCGCAGAGTCGCACCTTTAGGGTGGCGTCAGTGGCGGCGGGCCCGGCGCTTCCCCGGAACGGGGGAACGCGACCGCCGTGGGGGAGGGGAAGCAAGAGGTGACAGGCTCGCGTGCCCGCAGACAGTCCGAGCGCCGTGCGCAGCGCAGGCGCGCCGCACGGCGGACCACGATGCTCGCGGCGGCCTCCGTCGTCGTCGCGGTCGGCACCGTCTCCGGGCTGATCTCGGCGTCCGGGGAGGGGCGGGGTGGCGACGAGGCCCGCCCGGACACGTCCGCGTCGCCGCGACTGGTGCCGCTGCCCGCCGTGCCCTCGGCCTCCCCCTCGCCCACGGTGTCCGCCTCGCCGTCGGCCCGCCCCCGGCGCACGAGTCCGTCCCCTTCGCCGACCCCGCGTGCGAAGAGGAAGCAGCAGACGGCCTCCGTCTCCACGGCGCTCTACCGGCACCCCGCGTCACGGGTCCTGGACTGGGTGCGTGCGCACCCCGGCGATCCGCGCCGTCCGGTGATCGAGTCCCGGATAGCCGGCCGGCCCGCGGCCGTCTGGTTCGCGGACTGGTCGCCGGACACGGTCACGGCCCGGGTGAAGGCGGTGACGTCCGGGGGCGCGGCACAGGGCCGGGTGCCCGTCGTGGTGGCGTACACGATCCCCGACCGGGACTGCGGCGGCCACAGCGAGGGCGGAGCCCCGAGCCTGGCCGCCTACGACGACTGGATCGACCGGTTCGCCGCCGGGCTGGGCAGCGGCGAGGTCGTGGTGATCCTGGAGCCCGACTCCGTCGCCCAGGCCGACTGTCTGTCCGCAGGGCAGCGGGCGGACCGCTTCGCCTCGCTGGCCCGCGCCGGACGGGTGCTCAAGGAGGCCAACCCCCGGGCCCGGGTCTACTTCGACGCGGGGCACTCCGGCTGGCACACGCCCGCCAAGCAGGCGGACCTGCTGCGGCAGGCGGGAGCCGCCTCGTCCGCCTCGTCGGACGGGATCTTCAGCAACGTTTCCAACTTCCACGGCACCGCCGGCGAGATCGCCTACGACCGTGCCGTGCTGGAAGCCCTGGGCGGGCCGTCGGGCCTCGGCGCGGTGATCGACACCAGCCGCAACGGCAACGGCGCCCCGCCCGACGGCGAGTGGTGCGACCCCGCGGGCCGCACACTGGGCCGGGCCCCGACGCTCAGTACCGGCGAGGCCCGGATCGACGCCTACCTGTGGGTGAAGCTCCCCGGCGAGTCGGACGGCTGCCAGGGTGAGCCGGGAAGCTTCAGCCCGTCGTACGCCTACGACTTGGCCCGCTGACCGTCCTGCGTGCCGCCCTTGTCGTAGGAGGACACGCCCTCGTCGAACAGCGGCTGCTGGGTCTTGAGGTGGGCGGGAGCGAAGGCGCGCAGCGCGTGGTAGCCGGTGATGACGACCAGCGTGCCCAGGGCGATGCCGCTCAGCGAGAAGGTGTCGCTGAACTCCATCGAGACGTTGCCGACGCCGATGATGATGCCCGCCGCGGCCGGCACGAGGTTCAGCGGATTGCGCAGGTCCACCTTGGCGTTGAGCCAGATCTGGGCACCGAGCAGACCGATCATGCCGTACAGGATGACGGTGATGCCGCCCAGCACACCGCCGGGGACGGCCGCCACGACCGCGCCGAACTTGGGGCACAGGCCGAACAGCAGGGCGAAGCCGGCGGCGGCCCAGTAGGCGGCGGTGGAGTAGACGCGGGTCGCGGCCATCACGCCGATGTTCTCGGAGTAGGTCGTGTTGGGCGGGCCGCCGACCGCGGTGGACAGCATGGAGCCGACCCCGTCGGCGGAGATGGCCGTACCGAGCTTGTCGTCCAGGTTGTCGCCGGTCATCTCGCCGACCGCCTTGACGTGCCCCGCGTTCTCCGCGATCAGTGCGATGACGACGGGCAGCGCGACCAGGATCGCCGACCACTCGAAGGACGGCCCGTGAAAGTCCGGCAGGCCGATCCAGTCCGCCCGGCCCACGCCCGACAGGTCCAGCCGCCAGTGGTCGGTGACCTTGCCGCTCGCGTCCGCCGAGTGGATCCGCCCGAAGACCCGGTCCAGACCCCAGGACAGTACGTAGCCGAAGACCAGCCCGAGGAAGATCGCGATGCGGGACCAGAAGCCCCGCAGGCAGACCACGGCCAGGCCGGTGAACAGCATCACGAACAGCGCGGTCCACTGGTCCTGCGGCCAGTACGTCGAGGCGGTCACCGGTGCCAGGTTGAAGCCGATCAGCATGACCACCGCGCCGGTCACCACGGGAGGCATCGCCGCGTGGATGATCCGCGCGCCGAAGTACCGCACCGCGAGGCCCACCAGGAACAGCGCGGCCCCCACCACGAGCACCGCGCCCGTCACCGTGGCGCTGGAGCCGCCGTCGGCCCGGATGACCGCGGCGACGCCGACGAAGGAGAGCGAGCAGCCCAGGTAGCTGGGCACCCGGCCGCGGGTGGCGAGCAGGAAGATGACGGTCGCGACGCCCGACATCATGATCGCCAGGTTGGGGTCGAGGCCCATGAGTACGGGCGCCACGAACGACGCGCCGAACATCGCGACCACGTGCTGGGCGCCCAGGCCCGCGGTGCGGGGCCAGGAGAGCCGCTCGTCGGGGCGGACCACCGCTCCGGGCGCCGGTGTGCGTCCGTCACCGTGCAGTTTCCAGCGGACGCCGAGATCCATGGGGTGTCGCTTTCGTCGTGAGGCCAGCGTGTCCGGACCATTGTGAGGCCAGGACGGGGGTGGTTCGCACAGGTGGACGGGCACCCGGGCACCTCTGAGCGTCCGCTTAGGGTGCCGCTTAGGATGAGGGCACGCCGTTGTTCGATGTAGACGGCACCCATCCCGTACGTCCCAGGAGCACTCCACGTGACCGCCGAAGCCCCGTCCGCGCCCGCCCTGTCCCACGGCCGGCTGATGCCCGTGACCGTCCACTTCGACGACCTCGACGCGCTGGGGCTGCTGCACAACGCCCGCTACCCGCTGCTCGTCGAGCGCGCCTGGGCCGAGTGGATGCAGGCGGTCGGTGTCGCCTTCGACGGTGACTGGGCCGCCGCCGGCGACGCCTGCAACGCGGTCAAGGAACTGCGCCTCACCTACGAGGCCCCGGTGACCCGGCCCGGTTCCTACGCCGTCCACCTGTGGCTGGACCGGCTCGGCACCACCGGGCTCACCTATGCCTTCCGGTTCTGCTCGGCGGACGGCTCGGTGACCTACGCCCGGGGCAGCCGGGTGCTGGTGCGGCTCGACGCCACGACCCTGCGCCCGGCGCCCTGGACCGAGGGCTTCAGGAACGCGGCTCGGGAACTGCTGCGTCCGGACGCGTGACCTTCACCCGGTCACCCGCGCGCAGCACCCCGGCGAAGCCCGCGATGCCGCACGTCAGCACCGTCACCAGCACGAACGACACCACCAGGCTGGTCGCCTGGGCCAGCATCCCGATCGCGCTCGGGGCGATCAGCCCCGAGGTGTAGGTGATGGTCGCCACGCCCGCGATGGCCAGGCTCGGGTTGGAGCCGCTGCGCCCGGCGGCGGCGAAGCACAGCGGCACGACCACCGCGATGCCGAGCCCCATCAGCGCGAACCCGCCCATCGCCACGGCCGGGTGCCCGGCGAACACGATCAGCAGGCCGCCGATCAGGGCGACCACGCCGCCGGCGCGGACGGTGCGCACCGCGCCGTAGCGGTCCACCACCCGGTCGCCCGCGATGCGGGCGACCGCCATGGTGAGGGTGAACCCGGTGGTGCAGGCGGCCGCGAGACCCGCCGAGGTCTCCAGCTGGTCGCGCAGGTAGACCGCGGACCAGTCCAGGCTCGCCCCCTCGGCGAACACCGCGCAGAAGCCGATCGCGCCGATGAGCAGCGCGGAGCGGGGCGGCAGGGCGAACCGGGGCGGCGGGTCCTCGTCCTCGGCCGGCTGCAGGTCCAGCACCCAGGCGCAGGCCGCGAAGCCGGCGACCGTCAGGACGGCGGCCGCCAGCGCGTGGTGCAGCCGGGCGTCCGCGCCGATGTGCGCGGCGAGCGTGCCGGCCGCCGAGCCGACGACGGCGCCGACGCTCCACATGCCGTGCAGGCCCGACATGATCGACTTGTCGAGCCGGTTCTCCACCTCGACGCCGAGGGCGTTCATCGCCACGTCCGACATGCCCGCCGTGGCGCCGTAGACGAACAGGGCCAGGCACAGCGTGAGCATGTTCGGGGCGACCGACGGCAGGACGAGCGCGAGCGTCCACAGCGCGAGCAGGCCGCGCAGGGCGTTGCGGGCGCCGAAGCGGTGGGTGATGCCGCCCGCGAGCGGCATCGCCAGGGACGCGCCGAGCGCGGGGAAGGCCAGCGCCAGGCCCAACTGCCCGGCACCGACTCCGGCGTGGTCCTGGATCCAGGGGACGCGGGTGGCGAAGGAACCGGTGACGGCGCCGTGCACCGCGAACACGGCCGCGACGGCGTACCGCGCCCGTCTCACCTCATGCCGTGTGTGGATCACTGCACTCATCGACCCGCCCCTCCCGGTTCTCCGCTGGCGTCTGCGCCGCCGTAAACTATCAGGAACCCTGCCTGAAAGAAACGGGGCATCCGCGGGCCCGGCACCCGTCGGCCGGGCCCGCCGATCTGGAAGGATCCCGGCATGGCCGCATCCCCGAGCACCGCCCGAGCCATCAACGACCGGCTCGCCCTGCGCCTGCTCCAGCAGGAGGGCCCGCTCACCGCCGGGCAGCTGAAACAGCTCACCGGACTGTCCCGGCCCTCCGTCGCCGACCTCGTCGAACGTCTCACCGCGGCCGGTCTGATCGAGGTCGCAGGAGAGGCCCGCGCCCAGCGCCGCGGCCCCAACGCCAAGCTGTACGGCATCGTCGCCGGCCGCGCCCATCTGGCCGCCCTCGACGTCCGCATGGAGGGCGTCGCCGTAGTCGTCTCCGACCTGGTCGGCGGGGTCCTGGCCGAGGCTTCGCTGCCCATCACCGACGACGCCGGCACCGGCCCGGCCGTCGAGCAGGCGGTCGCTCTGGTCGAGCGGACGGCGAAGGAGGCGGGCGCCGACCGGCTGCACACCGTGGGGATCGGCGCGCCCGGCCTGATCGACCCCGCCAGCGGCGAACTGCGCGACTCCACGAGCCTGCCCGAGTGGCACCGGCGCCTGGTCGCCGCCCTCCAGGAACGGCTGCCCGAGGCCCAGGTCAGCGTGGAGAACGAGACCAACCTCGCCGCCCTCGCCGAGCAGCGCGACGGTGCCGCCCGCGACCGGGACACCTTCGTCCTGCTGTGGCTGGGCCACGGCACCGGCGCGGCCGTGATCCTCGACGGCACCCTGCGCCGGGGCGCCTCCGGCGGAACCGGCGAGATCGGCTTCCTCCCGGTCCCGGGCACCCGGGGGCTGCCCTCCGCGACCGACTGCGCGGGCGGCTTCCACTCCCTGGTCGGCGCCGAGGCGGTCGCGCGCCTCGCGAGCGAGCACGGCGTCACCGCCGAGCCCGGGGCCGAGTCGGAGGCGGCCGGCGCGGTGCGGGCGGCCGTCGCGGCGGCGCGCCCCGGCGCGGCGGAGGAGGGCTTCCTCGACGTCCTGGCCGACCGGACCGCGGTGGGCGTCGCCTCGGTGGTGGCGCTCCTGGACCCCGGGTGCGTGGTCCTGGGGGGCGAGGTCGGGCAGGCCGGCGGCGAGGCGCTGGCCGCGCGGGTGCACGACCGCCTGGCCGCGATGTCCCCGCTCCCGGTCGACGTACGGCCCAGCACCCTGGGCGGGGGAGCGGTGCTCCGGGGAGCCCTGCTCACCGCCCGCGACCGGGCCCAGGACGAACTCTTCGGGACACCCGGGCACTGACGGTGCCGGCGGTGCCGGCGGGAGACGATGTGGCTCTCCGGGCGCTGACCCGGTCCGGGGTCCGGGACGCGTCCACCGGGGGCCGTGCCCTCGCCGAAGCGGCCGGCTGCGGGACCTCGGGCGCCGGTACGGGCTCGGGGGCGTGTTCCTCGGCGGGTGGCTCCCGGCGATGCGGAGGGTTCCGGCACCTCGTGCGCTGATCGGGGCCCGGCGGTGCGGCTACCGGGCGCGTGGCGCCCACGCCGAAGTGGTGAGTTCCGGGAAACCCATGGGCTGACCACCGACGGTCAGCCCCCACCGCGTCTACCGGCGCGCGCCGCCTCCGTCGAAGCGGGCGGTGAGGTACTCGTCGAAGGTGCGGGTGCCCACCGCGTGGTCCGGGGCGAGGTGGCCGCCGGCCCGGAACGCGTCGTACGCCGCGCCGCGCAACGGGACCTTCACCACCGCGCGGCGACGCCCCGCCGCCCGGAGATAGGCGCGCGCCAGGGAGTCGAAGGTGCGCACCTCGGGCCCGCCCATGTCCTCCGCGCGGCCCACCGGCGCGCCCTGGGCCAGCTCGGCCAGGCGCTCGGCGACCTCCGTGACCTCCACCGGCTGGTCCTTCACCCGGGCCGGCAGCGGCACGACCGGCGACTTCGCGAGGCCCTGCAGCACCCGGAACACCAGGTCGTGGAACTGGGTGGCACGCAGCACCGTGAAGCCGGTCCCGGAGTCCTCGACCAGCCGCTCCACCGCCAGCTTGGTCCGGTAGTAGGGATACGGCACCCGGTCGACGCCGACGATCGAGATGTAGACGAGGTGCCCCACCCCGGCCCGCCGCGCCGCGGCGATCAGGTTCCGCGCGGCCTTCTCGTCGCCGCCGCGCGCCGAGGTCGCGCAGTGCACGACCGTGTCCGCCCCGTCCACGGCCCGGTCCAGACCGCTTCCGCCCTCGCGCAGGTCGACCGCGTAGGGCTGCGTGTGCCGGCTGAGCACCCGCACCTCGTGGCCGTTCGTCCGCAGCCGCTCGGTGACATGCCGGCCGAGGGTTCCGCTTCCGCCGGTCACCAGGATCGAGTTCATGCTGTTCAGCCCCTTCGGACGTCCGGCGCCCTCCGACAGGGCGCCTCTCGCCGGCCTGGACGTACCGGCCGCCGCCGGATGTGACGTCGCCCGGGCCGGTGCCGACGCCGTCCGAGCGGCGGCGCCGTACCGGCATCCAGCTTCGCCGGGTCCGCCACCGGGCGCATCCGCGGTGGTGAGGCCCGGCGGCGGGCAAGGGCCGTCGTCACCGCCGCCGGACCGGTTCTGGGGAGGAGCGCCGGCGGGGTCCCCGGTCCCCCTGCTCTCCACGGAAGGTGGCTCGGACCCTAAGAGGACTAGACCACCACGGTCAATAGGTATGGACCACTCGCGCGAGAGCGCGGGGAGCCAAGGGGGCGCACTCTAGCGGCACTTGAGCCCCCCGCGACCCTCAGTCGCCCTCTTGTCGCCCCCTGTGACCCACTCCACACCACTCACCCGCGTGGCCGACTCCCGGCCGTGGCACACTGGCCCTGTACCAGTAGCAGCGCACTCCGGGGTCGGTGAAAGTCCGAACCGGCGGTTACAGTCCGCGACCCGGTCGCCTCCAGCGGCCGGTTGACCAGGTGAAATTCCTGGACCGACGGTTAAAGTCCGGATGGGAGGCAGTGCGCGGCGGGCGGGCATCCATGCGCGCCGCCGTACCGGTTCGCCTTTGTCGGGCGGACTCCGTCCGGCGTCGCTCCCGGTGTCCTCGCCCGTGATTCTGTCGTCATCGACAGCCCCGGAGTCCGTGCCCGAAGAGGCAGGAGGACCCGGGAAGTGTTCACCGGAATCGTCGAAGAGCTGGGCGAGGTCACCGCCGTCGAGACCCTCGACGAGGCGTGTCGCTTCCGGCTGCGAGGCCCCGTCGTCACCGACGGCGCCCGGCACGGAGACTCCATCGCAGTGAACGGCGTCTGCCTCACGGTCGTGGAGCACGAGGGCGACGAGTTCACCGCCGACGTCATGGCGGAAACCCTCCGGCGCTCCAGCCTCGGCGCCCTCGCCGTCGGGTCCCGCGTCAACCTGGAACGGCCCACGGCCGTCGGCGACCGCCTCGGCGGCCACATCGTGCAGGGCCACGTCGACGGCACCGGCGAGATCCTCGACCGCACCCCGTCCGAGCACTGGGAGATCGTGAAGATCTCCCTTCCCGCGGACCTCAGCCGCTACGTCGTGGAGAAGGGCTCCATCACCGTCGACGGCATCAGCCTCACCGTCGTCGACGCCGGACGCGACCACTTCACGGTCAGCCTCATCCCCACCACCCTCGCCCTGACCACCCTCGGCATCAAGAAGCCCGGCGACCCGGTCAACCTCGAGGTGGACGTCATCGCCAAGTACGTCGAGCGGATGCTCGGCGACCGCGTCGCCGGTGAGGGGGTCTCCCGGTGAACTGGCTCAACTCCGAGGCCTTCACCCTGTTCGACCAGCACATCAAGTGGTCGGACATGATCGGCAACGTGATCGGTCTGATCGCCCTCGCCCTCGGCTGGCGCCGCTCCCTGTGGACCTGGCCCGCCCAGTTCCTCTCCGGCCTCATCCTGTTCACGGCGTTCGCCACCGCCCACCTCTCCGGCAGCGCCGGCAAACAGGTCGTCGTCATGCTCGTCGCCGCCTGGGGCTTCTGGCAGTGGAACCGCGGCCGGCGGCAGGCGCAGGACGGCAGCGTCGCCGTACGGTTCGCGACCTGGCGGGAGCGGGGCGTGCTGCTCGCCGGGGCAGCCGTCGGCACCCTCGCCGTCGGCGGACTCTTCACCGCCTACCCGTCCCTGTCCTGGGACCCCTGGCCGGACGCGTACATCTTCGTCGGCACCGTCGTCGCCATGTACGCCCAGGCCCGCGGCATGGTCGAGTTCTGGTTCGCCTGGCTGCTGGTCGACCTCGTCGGCGTCCCGCTGAACTTCGCCAACGGCTTCGCCTTCTCCGGCTTCGTCTACGTCATCTACGGCGCGCTGGTCCTGTGGGGCATGCGCGACTGGTGGCTGCGCTCCCGCGACGCGCGGCCCGCACTGGAAGGAGCGCCGGCATGAGCGCCCAACCGTCATCCGCCACCACCCCGACCGAGGGGCCGCGCGCCACCCCCTCGGTCCCACCGATCCTGTACAGCACCGAGGACCTCGACCTGGCGCTCGACCCCGTCGAGCGGGCGATCGCCGACATCGCCGCCGGCCGGCCCGTGGTGGTCGTCGACGACGAGAACCGCGAGAACGAGGGCGACCTGATCGTCGCCGCCGAGATGGTGACGGAGGAGATCGTCGCCTTCATGATGACCGAGTGCCGCGGCATGATCTGCGCACCCATGGACGGCGAGGAACTCGACCGGCTGCGGATCCCGCAGATGGTGGCGCAGAACACCGAGTCGATGCGGACCGCGTTCACCGTGACCGTCGACGCCTCCGCCGCCCACGGCGTGACCACCGGCATCTCCGCCTCCGACCGCGCCACCACGCTCCGGCTGCTGGCCGGCGGCACCGCCGCACCGGACGACTTCGTCCGCCCCGGCCACATCTTCCCGTTGCGCGCCCGCCCCGGCGGCGTGCTCGAACGCGACGGCCACACCGAGGCCGCCGTCGACCTCGCCCGCCTCGCGGGACTGCGCCCGGCCGGCGCCATCGTGGAGATCGCCGGCGAGGACGGCCGCATGCTGCGTCTGCCCGAACTGGTCCCCTTCGCCCGCAAGCACGGCCTGTCGATCATCTCCATCGAGGATTTGATCGCCTACCGCCGCTCCGCCGAGCCGACGGTGCGCCGCGAGGCCGAGGTCCGGCTGCCCACCTCCCACGGCACCTTCACCGCGTTCGGCTTCCGCTCCACCGTCGACGGCGTCGAGCACGTCGCCCTGGTGCACGGCGACATCGGCGACGGCGAGGACGTCCTCGTCCGCATGCACTCCGAGTGCCTCACCGGTGACGTCTTCGGCTCCCAGCGCTGCGACTGCGGCCCCCAGCTCGACGCCTCCCTGGACCGCATCCAGGAGGAGGGCCGGGGCGTGGTCGTCTACCTGCGCGGCCACGAAGGGCGCGGCATCGGCCTGATGTCCAAACTGCGCGCCTACGAACTCCAGGAGCGCGGCCGGGACACCCTCGACGCCAACCTGGAACTCGGCCTGCCCGCCGACGCCCGCGACTACGGCGCCGGCGCGCAGATCCTCGCCGACCTCGGCGTCCGCAGCGTCCGGCTGCTGACCAACAACCCCGACAAGTCCGACGCGCTCGCCCGCCACGGCATCGACGTCGTCCGGCGTGAGCCGATGCCCGTCACCGCGAGCGAGCACAACCTCCGCTACCTGCGCACCAAGCGGGACCGGATGGGCCACGACCTGCCCTGGCTGGACACGCCGACCGTGCCCGCCTGCGGCAACCAGTAACAAGAACCACGAGGAGAGACGTGAGCGGCAAGGGTGCACCGGAGCTGACCGTACGCAATGTGGGTGACCTGCGGGTCGCCGTCGTCGCGGCACAGTGGCACGAGAAGGTGATGGACGGACTGGTCGACGGCGCGCTGCGCGCCCTGCACGACCTGGGCATCGACGAGCCGACCCTGCTCCGGGTCCCCGGCAGCTGGGAACTGCCCGTCGTCGCCAAGGTGCTGGCCGGCCGGGGCTACGACGCGATCGTCGCCCTTGGCGTCGTCATCCGGGGCGGCACACCGCACTTCGAGTACGTGTGCCAGGGCGTCACCCAGGGGCTCACCCAGGTGTCCGTCGAGACCGGCGTCCCCGTCGGCTTCGGCCTGCTCACGTGCGACGACGAGCAGCAGGCCCTGGACCGGGCGGGACTGCCCGGCTCCCGCGAGGACAAGGGGCACGAGGCGGTCACCGCGGCCGTCGCCACCGCCGCCTGCCTGCGCTCGGTGTCCGAACCCTGGCGGTGAGCAGTCCCCGTCACCGCGTAGGGTAAGGACCACCATGTCCAAGAAGACGTTCGAGGAGCTCTTCACCGAGCTCCAGCACAAGGCCGCCCACGGGGACCCCGCCACCTCCCGCACCGCCGAGCTGGTGGACAAGGGCGTCCATGCCATCGGCAAGAAGGTCGTCGAAGAGGCCGCCGAGGTCTGGATGGCCGCCGAGTACGAGGGCAAGGAGGCGGCCGCCGAGGAGATCTCGCAGCTGCTCTACCACGTCCAGGTGATGATGGTCGCCCGCGGCATCTCCCTCGACGACGTCTACGCCCACCTGTAAGACATCCCCGTTCCAGCCCCACCCCCTTTTTCACGCGAAGGAAGCCGACCTCATGCTGCGCATCGCCGTCCCCAACAAGGGTTCCCTGTCAGGACCTGCGGCGGAGATGCTGCATGAGGCCGGCTACCAGCAGCGGCGGGAATCCAAGGAACTGCGGATCGTCGACCCGATCAACGAGGTGGAGTTCTTCTACCTCCGCCCCCGCGACATCGCGATCTACGTTGCCTCCGGCCGGCTGGACATCGGCATCACCGGCCGTGACCTGCTGATCGACTCCGGAGCCGACGCCGAGGAGATCCTCCCGCTGGGCTTCGCCCGCTCCACCTTCCGCTACGCCGCCAAGCCCGGCACCGTCACCACCGCCGCGGACCTGGCCGGCACGACCGTCGCCACCTCATACGAGGGCATCGTCGCCGCGCACCTCGCCGAGCACGGCATCGACGCGTCCGTCGTCCACCTCGACGGCGCGGTCGAGACCGCCATCCAGCTCGGCGTCGCCCAGGTCATCGCGGACGTCGTCGAGACCGGCACCTCGCTGCGCAACGCCGGCCTCGAGGTCGTCGGCGAGCCGATCATGCGGTCCGAGGCCGTCGTCATCCTCCCCCGGGCTCGAACACACTCGCCCGGGGGGACCCCCACCACTGGCGCCGACGGCGAGGAGCCCAAGGTGCAGCAGTTCCTGCGCCGCCTGCAGGGCGTCCTGGTCGCCCGCACGTACGTGATGATGGACTACGACTGCCGGGTCGAGCAGCTGGAGAAGGCCGTCGCGCTGACCCCCGGCCTGGAGTCCCCGACCGTGTCGCCCCTGCACAACGAGGGCTGGGTCGCCGTCCGGGCGATGGTCCCCTCCAAGGAGGCGCAGCGGATCATGGACGACCTGTACGACATCGGGGCGCGCGCCATCCTCACCACGGCCATCCACGCCTGCCGGCTCTGACCGGGCCGGGGAGGAGCGCCATGTCCGACACACGGTTGCCCGAACTGCCCGTCACCTTCCGGCCGGGCGTCACCCGCGCGGTGCTGCTCACCGCGGGCGTCGTGCTGTTCGTCGTCGTCGGTCTGATCGGGCTGCTGCTGTCCGGGCTCGGCCCGGGGGAGCGGATCAGCTTCGTGTTCACCGCCGCGCTGCTGGCCGGTGTGCTGTTCCTGCTGGCCCGGCCGAAGGTCGTCGCCGACGAGACGGGCGTCACGGTCGTCAACATCGTGAACCGGCGCCGCCTGGCGTGGCCGGAGATCCTTCAGGTGAACCTCCGCTCGGGTGATCCCTGGGTCTTCCTCGACCTCAGCGACGGCACCAGCATGCCCGTGCTCGGCATCCAGCCCGGCATGGCCCGGCAGCGGGCCGTCGCCGACGCACGGGCCCTGCGGGCCCTCGCCGAGGCGCACTCCGCGCCCGAGGCCGGCGCCGCCCGGGACTGACCCGGCGCCACCGGCCGTGGCCCGTCCGGCCAACGCGCACCTGCCGCAGTCGCCCCTGTCTTGATTAATCTGTTGGTCGGAGGCGCGCCGACAACGCCTCCGCCCCTGTCGCCCCGCCCGGTGCCCAGGGGCCCCAGCTATCCGAGGAGTGACCCCCTCCGGCGATGGACGGATCGTCCTGTAGTACCTGCGCCGCCCCCTGCCGACATAGCGCTCATCCGGGTTCCCGGGTGCGCGCGCATGCGGAGGCGGCGGCATCATGAGCACCCCTGCGCTGCTTCTCGCAGCCGCCTTCCTGCTGATCCTGGCCAACGGCTTCTTCGTGGCCGCCGAGTTCGGCCTGGTCACCGTCGAGCGGGCGGACGCCGAACAGGCCGCCGCGGGCGGCGACCGGCGCGCCCGCCGCGTCGTCGCGTCCCTGCGCGAGCTGTCGTTCCAGCTCTCCGGCACCCAGCTCGGCATCACCATCACCTCCCTCGTCGTCGGCATGCTCGCCGAACCGGCGCTGGCGGAACTGCTGCACGGCCCGCTCACCGGCCTCGGCACACCCCGGGGCGCGGTCCCCGGCGTGTCCGTGGTGATCGGCATGCTGCTCGCGTCCGCCGTGCAGATGGTGATCGGCGAACTCGTGCCGAAGAACTGGGCGGTGTCCCGGCCGATGCAGGTCGCGCGCTTCGTCGCCGGCCCGCAGCACGCCTTCGCCCGCCTGTTCCACCCGGTCATCGCCGGGCTGAACGCCGTGGCCAACCGTCTCGTACGGGCCCTGGGCATCGAGCCCGCCGAGGAGCTCGCCTCCGCCCGCACCCCGGGCGAACTGGTGTCCCTGGCCCGGCACTCGGCCCGTGCGGGCGCCCTGGAGCAGGACACGGCGGACCTCTTCGTCCGCACCCTGTCCCTGGGCGAGCTGACCGCCCAGCACGTCATGACCCCCCGCGTGCGGGTCAGCGCCCTCCAGGCGTCCGCGACCGCCGAGGACGTGGTCAACCTGACCCGCGCCACCGGCCTGTCCCGCTTCCCCGTCTACCGGGAGCGGATCGACGAGATCGTCGGCATGGTCCACCTCAAGGACGCCCTCGCGGTCCCCGCGCACGAACGGCTGCGCACCCCGGTGGGCCGCATCGCCCGCCCGGCGCTGCTGGTCCCCGAGACGCTGCCGGTGCGCCCGCTGCTCGCCCGGCTGCGCAGCGAGCAGCCCATCGCGGTCGTCGTCGACGAGTACGGCGGCACCGCCGGCGTGGTCACCCTCGAGGACATCGTCGAGGAGATCGTCGGCGAGGTGCGCGACGAGCACGACGGGCAGGACGTCCCCGAACTCGCCCCGGCCCCGCCGGAGGACGGCAACCCGGCCTGGGACGTCGACGGCGGTGCCCGGGTCGACATCCTGCGCCGCATAGGGCTGGAGGTCCCCGAGGGCCCGTACGAGACGGTCGCCGGGCTGGTCGCCGATCTGCTCGGCCGGATCCCCGCCGTCGGGGACCGCGCCGAACTGGCCGGCTGGCGGCTTTCCGTGCGCCGCGTGGGCCACTACCGCGCGGAACGGGTCCGTCTGGTCCGCACCGCGCGGCTCCCCCTGATGGAGGCGGCCCGATGAGCGTCCTGCAACTGCTGTTCGCCGCCCTCCTGGTGCTGGCCAACGGCTTCTTCGTCGGCGCCGAGTTCGCCCTGGTGTCGGTCCGCCGCAGCCAGATCGAACCGCTCGGCACCACCCGCGCCCGCCAGGTGCTGTACGGCCTGGAGCATCTGCCGCAGATGATGGCGGCGGCCCAGTTCGGCATCACCGTCTGCTCGCTCACCCTGGGCGCGGTCGCGGAACCGACCGTCGCCCGGCTGCTGGAGCCGGTGTTCACATGGATGCACCTGCCGCACGGCGTGATCCACCCGCTCGGCTACGTCATCGCGCTCGCCGCCGTGATCTTCTTCCACCTGGTCATCGGCGAGATGGTGCCCAAGAACCTGGCGATGGCGGCCCCCGAGAAGGCGGCCCTGTGGCTGAGCCCCGGCCTGGTCTGGTTCGCCCGCCTGTGCAAGCCGGTCACCGTCGCCCTCGGCGCCTTGGCCCAGGGCATCCTGCGGCTCTTCAGGGTGGAGCCCAAGGACGAGGTCGAGGCCGTCTTCACCAGCGAACAGCTCAACCGGCTGGTCGAGGACGCCGGGCAGGCGGGCCTGCTCGACCCCGAGGAGGCCGAGCGCCTGGAGGACGCGCTCGAGCTGGGCTCGCGCCCGGTGACGGACGTCCTGCTGCGCCGCGAGTCCCTCGTGACGGTCACCCCCGCGGTCACCCCGGGGCAGATCGTGGAGCTGACCGCCCGCACCGGGTACTCACGCTTCCCCGTGGCCGCGGAGGGCGGTGCCTTCATGGGCTACCTGCACGTCAAGGACGTACTGGACCTGGAGGACACCGACCGTGCGGTTCCGCAGCACCTGTGGCGGCCCATGACGACCCTGCGCCCCGAACTGCCGCTGGACGACGCCCTGACGGTGATGCGCCGCGCGGCCACCCACCTGGCCCAGGTGTCGGACGCGTCCGGGAAGGTGCTGGGCCTGGTGGCCCTGGAGGACGTCCTGGAGCTGCTGGTGGGCGAGGTGCGCGACCCCGCCCACCGCGAGGTGACGCTCACCCCGCAGCGGGCGAGCGGGACCCCCGAGGAGGCGATGGCCACCTGACCTCGGGCGACGCCGCGGTCCGTCTTGCCCCGCCGGTGACACGCCCGTCGGGGTCTCACGGCCCCGACGGGTCCGACGGGCCCCGCCCGGACAGCACCTCCCCGTACGCCTGCATCAGGTCCGGCAGCCGCAGCGTCGCCAGGTCCTCCCGGGACAGCGGGCCCGGGTATCCCGACAGCCTGAGGTCCCGGTAGGCGCAGCTCTTCTCGTACAGGGTGCGCAGGAACCGCCCGTTGCCCAGTTCGTCGATCCAGCCCTGGTCCACCACGTGCCCGGCGATCGACCGCAGCTCGTCCACGGCCTCCTCGTCCCACACGTCGCCGTTCTCCGCGGCCAGTACCTCGCCGATCGCGGTCAGCTCCAGCGGCCGGTACGAGGGGAAGTCCACCCGGGTGGTGAACCGGGACGACAGCCCCGGGTTGGCGGCCAGCAGCCGGTCCATGCCCTCCGGGTAGCCGGCGAGGATCACCACCAGGTGGTCCCGGTTGTCCTCCGCCCGCTTCAGCAGCACCTGCAGCGCCTCGTCGCCGTACGCGTCGCCCTTGCCGTAACCGGAGTTGGAGAGCGAGTACGCCTCGTCGACGAAGAGCACCCCGCCGAGCGCCGAGTCGATCAGCTCGTTGGCCTTCACCGCGGTCTGCCCCAGGTACTCGCCGACCAGGTCCGCCCGCTGGGCCTCCACCAGGTGGTCGCCGCCGAGCAGCCCGAGGGCGTAGAAGACCCGGCCGAGGATCCGGGCGACCGTGGTCTTGCCGGTGCCGGACGGCCCGGAGAAGACGAAGTGCCGCTTGGGGGGCTGCACCGGCAGTCCCTGACCGGCCCGCAGCCGCGCCATGTTCAACTGCGCCGACAACGCCTTGACCTGGCGTTTCACCGGCTCCAGTCCGACCATGCGCTCCAGCTCCGCGAGCGCCTCCTCCAATAACGCCGGGTCGGTGGGACCGGGCGGCAGCGGTGACCCCGGGCTGCCCGCCCGCTCGCGCGCCCCCGGACCGCCGAGCGAGGGCAGGGGCGAGGGCGGCGGTTCGGGGTCGGACAGCCGCAGGTCACGCCCCTCGGTGCCGAACAGCGGGTCCAGCGTGTCCGGGCCGTCGATCATGTCCTGCCCGGCGCCGGCGAGGGTGATCGCGGCGAGGTCGGCGGGGTCGTCGTAGCCGTCGCCCTCGGCGATCGCGGCGAGCCGGGCCGAGGTGTCCATGAAGGCGGGGTCGACCCGGTGCACGGCCCGGTACAGGGGCAGGGCGGCTGCGCTGCGGCCGGTGCCCTCGTGGGCGCGGGCCAGCCAGTAGCGCAGCTCCTTGCGCTGCGGCTGCTCGCTGCGGCAGCGCATCAGAGCCGCCGACAGCAGCGGTTCCGCCTGTCCGTACATCTCCAGGCGCACCCGGGCCATGCCGCCGAACAGGCCGGCCTCGATGCCCAGCACCGGGTCGTCGACGAGCGGGTCGGTGTGCCGGACCAGCTGCTCCCAGTCCTTGACCAGGTAGGCGCGGCACGCGTGCAGGAAGCGGACCTGCGGGTCGGTGTCCACCGGGGGCAGTCCGGCCAGCGCCTGGTCCAGCTCGGGGACGTGGCGGCCGTCCAGCCAGTGGGAGGCGTGGGCGAGCAGCAGGTCCCGGGGGCTCTCCAGCACGGGCTGCACCCACCAGCCCAGCCAGTACCAGGAGTTGAGGGTGCGCCGGTGCCGGGTGCGCTGTTCGCCGAAGCGGTCGCGGTGGCGGTACATCCTCAGCAGCGCGGTCGTCGTGTCCACGCGCAGCGCGTGCAGTCCGAGCCAGCCGTCGGCCATCCCGGGATCGATCCGCACCGCGGTCCGGAACTCCTCCTCCGCCTGCGGATAGGCGCCCATGGTGTAGGCGTCCACGCCTCGCAGCCAGGCGAGGTCGGCCGGGGCCTGCGGGCCCTGCGTGCCGAAGTCCATCACGTCCCCCACAAACCGTGCCCCCGTCGGTGTGCCGGCCGGCCCTCGGCCGTCGGCGCCCTGTGGTCGAACCGCTGTGCCGCGGACCGGAGTTGCAAGGTGCGTGAGGCATCGTCCACCGGTCGCACCGAGGGCATCGTACCTGCGGTGGCGTCACGTCCGTAGGGTGCCGTGCAGGGGGAACACGGGGCACGTGGGAGGGGCGCGGCACACACTCCTTCACCGAGGGTGATCGTCATATGCCACTGTGCGCCCGGAAAGTGTGAAAAGGGCAGAACGAAGCCCCCGATCACGGGGGAACAACCGGGGGCTTCGTGTCTGCGGGCGGCACCCGAAGGGCCGCACATTGAGAACGTAAGACCTGTACGGGCCCTCGGTCAAGCGGAGTTGGGGTACCGCGGCAACTTGTCCGGGACCACTCTTCACAGGTTCACCACATTGCGGATGACCCGTCACTCTACGTGAGGAGACAGGGCGTCTCACCGCTCCCGGCAGGCCCAGCGGCCAGCTCGTATCCCTCCTGTCGCTGCCGCACCAGCAGATGCGCGAAGGGGCGCGAAGGGTCATCGGCGAAGTGCTCGCGCTCCGCCCCCGTCCAGCCGTCCCAGAACTCCCGCTGCTCCTCACCGTCCCGGGCCCGTCCGCGCGCCCAGGACTCCTCACGGGGCAGGTCCATCCAGAGCAGCAGCGCCAGATGCGGGCGCAGCGCCCGCCGCCCCGCGCCCACGCCCTCCACCACGACCACGGGGGCGGCCGGCAGCGCGCGCGGCGGGCCGGGGTGGCGGGCGCGCCAGTCGTAGGGGGCGTAGTGGGCCGACTCGCCCCGGGCGAGCGGGCCGATCACCTCGCCGAGCAGCCGTCCGGTCCAGTCGAACAGTTCGTCGTGGCGGGCGATGTCGTCGAGGTGCAGCACCGGGGCACCGCCGAGCGCGCCGGCGAGCAGTCCGGCGAAGGTCGACTTCCCGGACCCGGCGTGTCCGTCGACGGCGACGAGCCGCACCGGACCGCACGAGGGCGGGAGCCGCAGGATGCGGGAGGCGAGCGTGTGAATGGCGGGTTCCCGGGGCTGTGGGGGAGTGCGGACGGAAGCACTCTAGGGCCCGCGCTCTCGGCCCGGCCCCGGGGCGGCGGCCACCGCCCACCTGCGGTGCTTCCGTCATTGGTCGAGTCCCATGTTGGTCCGCACCGTACGGCCAGGGTGCTGGCAGGACCCGCCCGGCTGCGTTCATAGTGGGGCCCACACCCGCTCCACCCGGCGGACGCACACCGTCCGGCGGCCGTGCACTGGCCTTGTCCCCGACTCCGACACCTGGGGGTCCCCCACCCATGAGCAGTACCGAACTGCCGTCCCGCAGAACCCTCCTGGCCGCGGCGGTCGTCGCGGCCGTCGCCGGAGGCGCGGGGCCGGCGTCCGCTGCCGCCCCGGCCACCGCCGCCACCCGGCCCACCGGATCCGGGCGCGCCGCCGCCCGCACCGTCGACAACCGGGCCTGGACCACCTACAGCGACTGGCGCGGCGGCACCGGCGCCGGCACGCGGGCCGTCGCCGGTCTCCGCCCAGGCCTGGTGATCGCCGAGGCGGCCGGCACCACGGACCACACCGACCCGCACACCGGCCGCACGGCCGCCTGGGAGTACGCGACCTGGACCTCGCCCGTCCACCGCCTCGCGGTCCCGGCCACCGAGGCGATCGCCTCCTGGAACGCGCACACCCCCGAGGGCACCTGGCTCCAGATCGAGCTGAAGGGCACCTACTCCGACGGCACGGACACCCCCTGGTACGTGATGGGCCGCTGGGCGGCCGGCGACGGGGACATCCTGCGCACCTCGGTGGACGACCAGAGCGACGGGAGGAGCAGCGTCTGGACGGACACCCTCGCCGTCGACGACGCGGCCTCAGGGCTGCGCATCGCCTCCGCCCGGCTGCGCCTCACCCTGTACCGCCGCCCCGGCACCCTCCTCACCCCGACCGTGTGGCGGGCCGGCCTGATGGGCTCCGACGTCCCCGACCGGTTCACCGTCCCGGCCTCGAAGCCCGGCCTCGCGCGGGAGCTGGTCGTCCCGCGCTACTCGCAGGAGATCCACAAGGGCCAGTACCCGGAGTACGACAACGGCGGCGAGGCCTGGTGCAGCCCCACCTCGTCGCAAATGATCATCGAGTACTGGGGTGGCCGGCTCTCCGGGGAGCAGCTCTCCTGGGTCGACCCCTCCTACGCCGACCCGCAGGTCTGCCACGCGGCCCGCCACACCTACGACCACCAGTACGCGGGCTGCGGCAACTGGCCGTTCAACGCTGCGTACGCGGCGACCTTCCCCGGCCTGCAGGGCGTCGTCACCCGGCTGAGGTCCCTCACCGACCTGGAGACGCTGATCGCGGCGGGCATCCCGGCCATCACCTCGCAGTCGTTCCTCGAGGAGGAGCTGACGGGTGCGGGCTACGGCACCTCCGGGCACCTGATGACCGTGATCGGCTTCACGGCCGACGGCGACGTGATCGCCAACGACCCCGCCTCGGACGACAACGAGGCCGTGCGCCGGGTCTACCAGCGGCGCGAGTGGGAGAACATCTGGCTGAGGACCAAGCGTTACAACGCCTCCGGCAAGGTCGTCTCCGGCACCGGCGGCATCTGCTACCTGTACTTCCCGGCGCGGCCGATCCCGCGCCAGCGCAAGGCGCTCGCGGCGGTGGGCGTGCGCTGATCCGGCGCCCGCGGCGGGCCCCCGGTGCGTCCGGGGCCCGCCGCGTGTGAGCAAGCTCTCGGCGGCACCGGCCGTTTCCGGTGGCAAGGTGGACGACGTCCCTGGGGGGAACCGGCGACCACCGAGACCAGGTAGAAGTCATGACCGCGAACGCAGCCACCGTCACCCGTGCCCGTACCGGCGGACCCCGCGAGGACGGCTCGAAGATCCTCGAGCATGTGCTCGGCTGGACCCTCGTCGTGGTCCTCGCGATCCTCGTCACCCAGCTGGGACTGCTGTAGTCCCGCTTCGCGGTCCGACCGTGCCGTGGCACGGGCCGACCTGCCATACTCCTGCGGGACCGTCCCGCCCCCCGCAGGAGACCTGGGTCGACAGTGAACACCAGTCAGCAGTCCGTCGTGCGCCCTTCGGTCCGCGCCGGCCGGCGGGCGTCGGCCCGCCGTGCCGAACTCATCGCCATCGGGCGCCGCTTGTTCGCCGACCGGTCCTACGACGCGCTCTCGATGGACGACATCGCGCGCCAGGCACAGGTCGCCAAGGGCCTGATCTACTACTACTTCCAGTCCAAGCGGGGCTACTACCTGGCGATCATCGAGGACTCGGTGGCCGGGCTGGTGACCCTGGCGTCGAGCGGTGACGAACTGCCGCCCGTGGAGCGGGTGCATCGCACCATCGACAGCTATCTGCGCTACGCCGAGCACAACCAGGCCGCGTACCGCGCGATCGTGAGCGGCGGCGTCGGCTTCGACGCCGAGGTGCACGCCATCCGGGACGGCGTGCGCGAGGCGATCGTCGCCACCATCGCCGAGGGCGCCTACGGACGCTCCGACGTCGCCCCGGTGGCCCGCATGGCTCTGCTGGCCTGGGTGTGCAGCGTGGAGGGCGCGGTGCTGGCCTGGATCGACCGCGCCGAACTGCCCCGCGCGACCATGTGCGAGCTGCTGGTGAAGACGCTCGGCGGCGCCATGCGCGCCGTCGAGGAACTGGACCCCGCCCACCCGGCCCCGGAGGCCGCGCGCCGCGACGGGTGACGGAGGACCGACGGCTGACCCAGGACCGGCGGCTGACGGAGGACCGGCGGCCGGCCGCCGGGGGAGACGCGGGGCGGGAGTCCCCCCGTGGAACCCCGCCCCGCGCGCCTCCCGGCTCAGGCCGCTACCGGATGGCCTTGATCAGCTCGCCGTCCGCGGTGTCGCCGCTGAGCTCCCAGAAGAACGTGCCGCCCAGACCCTGCTGGTTCTTCCAGTCCGTCTTGGAGGCGACGGTCGCCGGGGTGTCGTAGCTCCACCACTGGTCGCCGCACTTGGCGTAGGCGGTGCCGCCGACCGTGCCGGTCGCCGGGCACCTGTCCTTGAGGACCTTGTAGTCGTCGATCCCCGCCTCGTACGTGCCGGGCGCGGGCCCGGTCGCGGTACCGCCGGGCTCCGCCCGGGTGACGCCGGTCCAGCCGCGGCCGTAGAAGCCGATGCCGAGCAGCAGCTTGTCCGCGGGGACACCCAGCCCGGTCAGCTTCGTGAGGGTGGCGGCGCTGTGGTACTCCGCCTTCGGGATGCCGTCGTACGAGGTCAGCGGCGAGTGCGGGGCGGTCGGCCCCGCGGTGTCCCAGGCGCCGAAGAAGTCGTACGTCATCGGGTTGTACCAGTCGACGTACTGTGCCGCGCCCGCGTAGTCGGCCGCGTCGATCTTGCCGCCCTCGGTGGCGTCCGCCGGGATCGCGGCGGTGACCAGGCTGTCCGGGCCGAAGGTGGTGCGCAGCGCCGACATCAGCCTGCGGTAGGCGTCCCGGCCGCTGGTGTCGCAGGTGGCGCCGCAGGCGTTCGGGTACTCCCAGTCGATGTCGATGCCGTCGAAGACGTCGGCCCAGCGCGGGTCCTCGACCAGGTCGAGGCAGGACCGCGCGAACGCGGCCGGGTCCTTCGCGGCCTCGCCGAAGCCGCCGGACCAGGTCCAGCCGCCGAACGACCAGATCACCTTGAGGTCCGGGTGCTCGGCCTTCAGCTCGCGCAGCTGGTTGAAGGTGCCGCGCAGGGGCTGGTCCCAGGTGTCGGCGACCCCGTCGACGGACTCCTCGGCGGTGTAGGCGCGCTCGGTGGCCGCGTAGGAGTCGCCGATGGCGCACTTGCCGCCGGTGACGTTGCCGAAGGCGTAGTTGATGTGGGTGAGCCGGTCCGCGGAACCGGACGTCTCGATGTTCTTGACGTAGTACTTCCGGTCGTACGTGCCCCATTCGGTGAAGTAGCCGACGACCTTGGACCCGGCGGCGGCCTCCTGAGCCGAGGTCGCCGCGGTGGCGGTCGAGGTGCCCGCGCCGGCGAGCAGTCCGGCGCCGAGCACGGCGGCGCAGGCGGCGGACACGAGCGCCCGCAGGGTGCGGGGGCGGTGGGGGGATGGCATCCGGTGTCTCCTCGTGGGGGAGGGGAGCCGCGTTGCTTGGCATGAACGCGGTGACTCGGTTTGGGGCGAAACCCTAGAAGGACTAGACCAGTTGGTCAATGGTGCGGACCAATGTGATCGGCAAGGGGGTCCCGGGCTGTGCGTGGAAGGTGACGCGAAGGTGTCGCGAAGTAAGCGGTCGTTAACTGGTGACGCGGTGCCGCCGATCGGGCATACTCACAGCGCACAGCCGCTGGTCAGCAGCTTCCGAGACCCGGGAGTGCGAGCATCGGCGAGGCACTGACACGACCCGGCGATGCGGCCTCCACCCCAGGCGCACGCCGTAGGTGCCCGACAGGGAGGAGAGCGACGCCATGCCCGACCGCGCCCCGCAGCCGGTGGACCGGCAACTGCCCACGGACGAGGCCCGGGATTTGATCTCGCTCGTCCGCGACATCGCCCAACGCGAGGTCGCCCCCAGGGCCGCCGAGGAGGAGGAAGCGGGCCGCTTCCCGCGCGAGCTGTTCACCCTGCTGTCCGAGTCCGGCCTGCTCGGCCTGCCCTACGACTCCGAGTACGGCGGCGGCGACCAGCCGTACGAGGTCTACCTCCAGGTCCTCGAGGAGCTCGCCCGGGCCCGCCTCACCGTGGCACTCGGTGTCAGCGTGCACACCCTGGCCTCCTACCCGCTCGCCGCGTTCGGGACCAAGGAGCAGCGGGCCGAGCACCTGCCCGCGATGCTCGGCGGCGGTCTGCTCGGCGCCTACTGCCTCTCCGAGCCCTCCTCCGGCTCCGACGCGGCCTCCCTGCGCACCCGCGCGGTCCGCGACGGGGACGACTGGGTGATCGACGGCACCAAGGCATGGATCACGCACGGCGGGGTCGCCGACTTCTACACCGTCATGGCCCGCACCGGCGTCGAGGGCCCGCGCGGCATCAGCGCCTTCCTGGTGCCCGCCGGGACCGAGGGCGTCGGCGCGGCCGCACCCGAGAAGAAGATGGGCATGAAGGGCTCGCCCACCGCCCAGGTCCACTTCGACGGCGTCCGGGTCCCGGACACGCGCCGCATCGGCGACGAGGGGCAAGGCTTCGCCATCGCCCTGTCGGCCCTGGACGGCGGCCGGCTCGGCATCGCCGCGTGCGCCATCGGCGTCGCACAGGCGGCGCTCGACGAGGCGCTCGGCTACGCGACCGAACGGCGCCAGTTCGGCCGGCCCATCGCGGACTTCCAGGGGCTGCGCTTCATGCTCGCCGACATGGCCACGCAGATCGAGGCCGGACGGGCGCTGTACCTGGCGGCGGCCCGGCTGCGCGACGCGGGCCGGCCGTTCGCCCGGCAGGCCGCCATGGCCAAGCTGCACTGCACCGACACCGCGATGCGGGTCGCCACCGACGCCGTGCAGATCCTCGGCGGCTACGGCTACACCGCCGACTTCCCCGCCGAGCGTTACATGCGCGAGGCGAAGGTCCTGCAGATCGTCGAGGGCACCAACCAGATCCAGCGCATGGTCATCGCCCGCCACCTCGCGGGGCCGGAGACGCGCTGAACCGGCCGAAGCCCCGCCAGGGCTCGGCGAGCCGGGTCCACTCCGGATCGTGCCGTCCCGGCAGCGTGCGGCCCCGGTCCGCCCAGGTCCGCATCAGTTCGCGGTAGATGGGCGGGTCCGGGAGCTGTGGCGGCGGGGCGGCGGCCGCCTCGACGGGCGGCGGCACGAAGACGTGGCGCTGACGCCCGGTCGTCGAGTACGTGGGGGTCGTCATGCCCGGCCAACGCGGAAGCGGGCGGGTGGGTCACCGACCCCCCGAATAGGGCGTGCGTTCACGGGTGTCCCGTGCGGAGGACGATCGTCAGGAACGAGGGTGACGGAGCGCGCCACCCTCGGGCCGGTCCGCGCTCAGGCGGCGTCGCGCCGCATCGCCGGGAACCGGATCGGGCGGGAGCCCGGTCCGCCGACGTGCGAGAAGGGCTGGGTGCGCCAGTCGAGCCCCTGAGGGAGCGTCAGCAACAGGGCCGTGTCCTGCTCCTGGGGCGTGACCGACTCGTCCGCCGGCCGGGCCTCGGACGCGCGGCGGCCGGTGCCGGCGCAGACCGTGAGCCCGAACGGGTTCCACGGCGAGGCGCACAGCGCGTGCTCCGGCAGGACCTCCTCGTCCGCCAGGAGGGCGATGGGCTGCGAGCAGTCCGGGCACACCACCCGGAACATCTCGAACGTGTCGTACGCGTCGGATTCGTCGTCTGGGGTGCCGGGTTCGACGTACTCCGGCTCGGGCACGACGACCGGCTGCTGCCGCTTGGACGTGGTACGGCCAGGGCGCTTAAGACTCTGCATTGGGTACTCCCCCTCGAGCTGGGCCGTTCAGGCACTGCGGCCTCGACCACAGCAAGCACTTCCCGCCACCCCTGGGGGGTAATCACGAGAACATCACGGAGACGGCGCAAAGGCTGTGGCGTTCGTCACATGCCGCTCGCAGGTGCCGTCCCCGGCGCTCCCGCGGCGCCGTTCCGGTATCCGGGGCGATCAAGGGCACTGTAGGTTCGGCGCCATGGAGGAGCTGGATCGACAGATCGTGCAGCTGCTCGTCAAGGACGGGCGGATGAGCTACACGGACCTGGGCAAGGCCACGGGCCTGTCCACGTCGGCCGTGCACCAGCGGGTGCGGCGGCTGGAGCAGCGCGGTGTCATCCGCGGCTACGCCGCGGTGGTCGACCCGGAGGCCGTCGGCCTGCCGATGACCGCCTTCATCTCGGTCAAACCGTTCGACCCCAGCGCCCCCGACGACATCGCGGACCGGCTGGCCGGCGTCCCCGAGATCGAGGCGTGCCACAGCGTGGCGGGCGACGAGAACTACATCCTCAAGGTGCGCGTCTCCACCCCGCACGAACTCGAGGAACTCCTCGCCCGGCTGCGCTCCTTGGCGGGCGTGTCGACCCGCACGACGGTCGTCCTCTCCACCCCGTACGAGGCCCGCCCACCACGCATCTGACCCACCCGACGGACACGCTCCGGTGACAGCGCTTTCCGTGCCGGCGGCGGGCCGGCCGACGGGCGGCGCCGCGCGTGCGTCCGCCGGCGGCGGCGCCGGGCGGCCCCGCCCGGTGCGCCCGGCCCGCGTCGGCGCGCGCGGTGGACGCCGCTCGCACGTCGCCGGTCGGGGGCGACGGGCGCCGCTCATCTGTTGGTCGCAGGGACCTCTGCCGGCAGTCCGGCGCCGACCTCTACGGCCGGTGCCGTGCCACGGGGCCGGCATGCGCGGGGCGCTCCGTGCGTGGGGTCGGCGTGCGCGCGGCGCGCCACCGGATCGTGCCGGGCGCTGCCGCAAGGCGGGCCGGTCACCCCTGACCGCACGCGTGCGGGCGCGCCCACGCCCCCACGCGTGTGCCCGCGGGTGGGAGGGGACCTGCGTGTGGGGTGGGAGCCGGGGCGCGCGAGACTGTGGGCATGAGTGAACGCACCGCCCCATCGCCCACCGTCCTGCTCCGCCGCGGCGAGGTACACAGCCCCGCCGACCCCTTCGCCACCGCGATGGTCGTCGAGCGCGGCCAGGTCGCCTGGGTCGGCTCCGAGGGCGCCGCCGACGCCTTCGCGGACGGGGTCGACGAGGTGATCGACCTCGACGGGGCGCTGGTCACCCCGGCGTTCACGGACGCGCACGTCCACACCACGGCCACCGGCCTCGCCCTCACCGGCCTGGACCTGTCCACCGCCGCCTCCCTCGAGGACGCCCTCGCCCGGGTCCGGGAGTTCGCCGCCGACCGTCCGCAGGACCGGGTGCTGCTCGGCCACGGCTGGGACGCCGCCCGCTGGCCCGGCGGCCGTCCCCCGACGCGCGCGGAACTGGACGAGGCCACCGGCGCCCGCCCCCTCTACCTCAGCCGCATCGACGTGCACTCCGCCGTCGTCTCCACCGCCCTGCTCGACCTCGTCGCGGGCGGCGTGACGCGCGAGGACCGGCCGCTCACCGGGGACGACCACCACGCCGTACGCGCCACCGCGCTGGCCGCCGTCACCCCGGCCCAGCGCACCGCCGCCCAGCGCGCCGCCCTCGCGCACGCCGCCTCCCTCGGCATCGGCACGGTGCACGAGTGCGGCGGACCGGAGATCTCCTCCGAGGACGACTTCACCGGTCTGCTGCGCCTCGCCCGCGAGGAGGCAGGCCCCCGCGTCGTCGGCTACTGGGCCGAGCAGGACGTCGCCAAGGCGCGTGAGCTGGGGGCGCTCGGTGCGGCGGGCGACCTGTTCGCCGACGGCGCCCTGGGCTCCCACACGGCCTGCCTGCACGAGCCGTACGCCGACGCCGCCCACACCGGCACCGCGCACCTCGACGCCGACGCGGTGGCCGCCCACGTGATCGCCTGCACCGAGGCGGGCCTCCAGGCGGGCTTCCACGCCATCGGAGACGCCGCAGTGACCACAGTGGTCGTCGGCGTCCGCGCGGCGGCCGAGAGGCTCGGCCTCGCCCGTGTACGTGCCGCCCGGCACCGTGTCGAGCATGCCGAGATGGTCACCCCGGAGACGATCGCCGCGTTCGCCGAACTCGGCCTCACCGCCTCGGTGCAGCCCGCCTTCGACGCCCTGTGGGGCGGCGAGGGCGGCATGTACGCGCAGCGCCTGGGCGCCGACCGGGCCCGCACGCTCAACCCGTTCGCGGCGCTGCTGCGGGCCGGCGTCCCGCTCGCCTTCGGCTCCGACAGCCCCGTCACCCCGCTGGACCCGTGGGGCACGGTCCGCGCGGCGGCCTTCCACCACACCCCCGAGCACCGCGTCTCCGTGCGCGCCGCCTTCACCGCCCACACCCGCGGCGGCTGGCGGGCGACCGGACGGGACGACGCGGGCGTCCTCGTGCCGGGTGCCCCCGCCGACTACGCCGTCTGGCGTACCGGCGCACTCGTCGTCCAGGCACCCGACGACCGCGTGGCCCGCTGGTCCACCGACCCCAGGTCCGGCACCCCCGGCCTGCCCGACCTCACCCCCGGCCGTGACCTGCCCGTTTGCCTCCGCACGGTGGTCGGCGGCCGGACGGTCTTCGTACGGCCGGGCGAGTGATCTGCATGGGCGGCGCGGCGGCGATCATGCGCCGTGCCCCCGTCGCGCGACCTGCGCATCCTCGCCTCTGACCAGGCGTTTGAACCACACTGCGCAGGTCGAACGGCTGTTGACAGGCGGCCGCAGGGGGCCGGTAGGTTCGGCCGGGTCCACCACCGGACGCCCGACCGGAGAACGTCCGGCCACTCGTGTCAGCGCCGCTGGGTCAGGGGCGGTGTGCCGCACCGGGGCACCGCCACTGGGAGCCAGGCTCAGCGCGGCGCGGAGCCGAGGGACGTGTCCGCCGGCCGGGGAGGTGCGACCCCGGGTGGGGCCCGGGCGCTCAGTAGACAACGGCTTCAGGTCGATCCGCAGCCGGCGGATCCCAGGCCGGCCCGAAGGGCGCCGGGCCCCCATCCGCTGTCCCCGTCCACCGGCGGGAAACAGGTGTGCCTACCCGATCTTCGGGAAACGACACCACCATATGAACGTCCTGTCACGCCGACGCAGTACGCGCCCACTAAGGTGGGACCCTGCGCACAGGACATGAAGGGGCAGCAGTGAACGACGGCGGCGGGACCCTCGCGGCAGGATCCCAGGGGCGGAACTTCGGCCCGCTCGGTACGGCTCTGGTGATCATCCCGACCTACAACGAGGCGGAGAACATCAAGGCGATCGTCGGCCGCGTGCGCAAGGCCGTTCCGGACGCGCACGTCCTCGTGGCCGACGACAACAGCCCCGACGGTACCGGCAAGCTCGCCGACGAGCTGGCGGCCGAGGACGGAAACGTCCAGGTGCTGCACCGCAAGGGCAAGGAAGGCCTCGGCGCGGCCTACCTCGCGGGCTTCCGCTGGGGCCTGGAGCACGGCTACGGCGTCCTCGTCGAAATGGACGCCGACGGCTCCCACCAGCCCGAGGAGCTGCCCCGCCTGCTGACCGCCCTCAAGGGCGCCGACCTGGTGCTCGGCTCGCGCTGGGTGCCGGGCGGCCGGGTGGTCAACTGGCCGAAGTCGCGGGAGGTCATCTCGCGCGGCGGCAGCCTCTACTCGCGTCTGGCGCTCGACCTGCCGCTGCGTGACATCACCGGCGGCTTCCGCGCGTTCCGCCGCGAGACCCTGGAGGGTCTCGGCCTCGAAGAGGTGGCCTCCCAGGGGTACTGCTTCCAGGTCGACCTGGCCCGGCGCGCGGTGAAGGCCGGCTACCACGTCGTCGAGGTGCCCATCACCTTCGTCGAGCGCGAGCTCGGTGACTCGAAGATGAGCCGGGACATCCTCGTCGAGGCGCTGTGGCGGGTCACCGCGTGGGGCGTGGGGGAGAGGGTCGGCAAGGTCCTCGGCCACGCCGAAGACAAGCCCCGCCAGGCCCGGGCCGGCAAGGCCGCCCCGGTCAAGGAGACCACCCCGGGCGGCGACCGCCCCACGTCGTAGCCGCCGCGGTCCCGCGGCCACCGGGGCCGCTTATCCCGCGCTGAGCCGGACCCAGGCACACTGGGAGTATGACGACTGGCGCGCAGACCCCGTACCCCGTCCGGCCCCGGCGTTCCCGGCTGCGCACGCTGCTGCCGCTGGGTGTCGCCGTCTGGCTGGTGCTGGAGATCTGGCTGCTGACCCTGGTCGCCGGGGCGTCCAACGGCCTGGTGGTCTTCCTGGTCCTGGTGGCCGGCGTCGTCCTGGGCTCGGTCGTCATCAAGCGGGCCGGCCGCCGGGCCTTCAAGAACCTCACCGAGACGCTGCAACAGCAGCAGAGCGGCACCGTGGCCGCCGGGTCCCGGCCGAACAGCGAGGGCAACGGCCTGATGATGCTGGGTGGCCTGCTGCTGATCATCCCCGGCCTGATCTCCGACGCGCTGGGCCTGCTCCTGCTGGTGCCGCCGGTCCAGAAGGCCGTGAGCCGCTACGCCGAGCGCACCTTCGAACGCAAGCTCCGTGAGGCCGCCGCGTCGCAGGGCTCGCTGGGGGACGCCTTCCAGCAGGCCCGCATGCACCGCCCCGACGGCAAGGTCGTCCAGGGCGAGGTCATCAGGGACGAGCCGGGCAGCGCCCAGGGGGACACCCCGCAGGGCCCGCCCCCGCCGCTGACGCGCTGAGAGCGCCCCGCGCTCGACGAAAGAGAAAGAACGAACGCCCCGGGTGACCGGGGCGTTCGTTCGTTCGTGGAGCACAAAGATTCCATGCACGCACACAGGACCGCGGGCGCCGTACACGTACGGCGCCCGCGGTCCTGTGTCGCTGTGCGTCCGGGCGGGGCAGACCCCGGGATCAGGCCGACTTGCGGCTGTCCCGCGGATGCACCGCGATGTTCATCGCACCGGACCGCAGAACGGCGAGACGCTCCTCGAGGACCTCTTCGAGTTCCTCGCGGGTGCGCCGCTCCATCAGCATGTCCCAGTGCGTACGAGCCGGCTTGGCCTTCTTCTCCTCCGGACCGTCACCGTCCACCAGGAGTGCCTGGGCACCGCAGACCTTGCACTCCCACTCCGGCGGGATCTCCGCCTCGACCGAGAAGGGCATCTCGAAGCGGTGCCCCTTCTCGCATGCGTACTCCACGGCCTGGCGCGGGGCCAGGTCGATGCCGCGGTCCGTCTCGTAGCTGGTCACCACGAGGCGCGTGCCGCGAAGAGCTCGCTCACTCATGAATCGTGCCTCCCGGGCTTGTCGCCCACAGGACAGGTGTCGCTGTCGTCGTCATCCGGTCAACGTCCGGTCGGCGGTAAAGATTCCCGATCGGAGTTCCGTTCCGGGTCATGTGTCACCGTCGTGGCCGCAGCCTTTGTCAACCAGTGCAGTACCCACCGACGCCCGGTTTGTCACATCCATTCACAGATGTCACACAGCGGTTCGGCATCTTTGACGCGCAGTAACGGTACGCCTGGCAGGCCAAACGCGTACACTACCGCCCTTTCGCGCCCAACGCTAAATCCGCTCGGGCACCGGATTGCCCGCGTCGGCGATCGCCCGCCGAACGGGTACCCGCGCCAGCAGGACGAATCCCAGTACGAAGAAGCCCACAAGGGAGACGATCGCGTCCCGGTAGCTGCCGGTGAGCTGGTAGGTCAGGCCGAACAGCAGCGGCCCGAGCCAGCTCAGCCCCCGGTCGCTGATCTCGTACGCGGAGAAGTACTCCGCCTCCTTGCCGGGCGGCACCAGGTGGGAGAACAGGGACCGGGACAGGGCCTGGCTGCCGCCGAGGACCAGACCGATCCCGGCGGCCAGCACGAAGAACCACGTGGGCGCGCCGGCCGGCAGGAAATATCCGGCCGCGAGGGTCAGCGTCCAGGCGACCAGCGAGCCGAGGATCGTGCGCTTCGCCCCGTACCGCCGGGCCAGTCTGCCCAGCATCAGGGCGCCCGCCACCGCCAGCACCTGCACCAGCAGCACGGCCACGATCAGCGTCGCCTGCCCGAGGCCCAGCTCCTTCGAGCCGTACACCGAGGCCTGCGAGATCACCGTCTGGATGCCGTCGTTGTAGATCAGATAGGCCAGCAGGAAGGCGAGCGTCAGCGGATGCCGGCGCATGTCGCGGACCGTCGCCGCGAGCTGCCGGAAGCCGGGCAGGGACGCCTCCCGGGCGGGCGCGCGGCGGTCCCGCAGCCGGCGCAGCGGTATCAGGGCGAACGCGCCCCACCACAGACCCGCCGAGGCCAGGCAGATACGCACCGCCATGCTCTCGGACACACCGAAGCTGTCATGGCCGGTGTAGAGGACGAGGTTCGCGACGAGCACCAGCGCGCCGGCCGCGTAGCCGAAGGCCCAGCCGCGCGAGGAGACGGCGTCGCGCTCCTCCGGCGGAGCGATCTGCGGCAGGTAGGAGTTGTAGAGCATCATCGCGACCGACTGCGCGGCGTTGGCCACCACCAGGAGCAGGCCGCCCAGCAGATAACGGTCGCCGTCCAGGAAGAACATCCCGGCGGTCGCGGCGGCACCGGTGTACGCGGCCGCCGCGAGCAGCGGCTTCTTGCGTCCGGTGCGGTCGGCGGCGGCGCCCACCAGCGGCATCACCAGCACGGCCACGACCACCGAGAGGGACACCGCGTACGCGAAGAAGGACCCCGCGCGCACGGGTATGCCCAGGGGGTGCACGAACCCGTCGGCGTCCGCCGCCGCCTCGGCGACCGAGGTCAGATACGGGCCGAGGAAGACGGTGACCACGCTCGTGGAGTACACGGAGCAGGCCCAGTCGTAGAAGTACCAGCCGCGCTGTTCGCGCCGCCGCGCGGCGCCCTCGTCCGCCGCCGGTGACCGCACGGTGTCGGTGTCCACCCGTGCCCTCGCTTCCCCGTGTGCGCGCCGAGGCGACGGGGCGCGGGGGTCTCAGACCCAGGTGCCGCGGTCCTCCATGACCTTGCGCAGTGTGTCGATGTGATCGGTCATGATGCCATCCACTCCGAGGTCGAGAAGCCGGTGCATGCGTTGCGGTTCGTTCACGGTCCACACGTGGACCTGCACGCCCCGCGCGTGGGCGGCCCGCACGAAACGCTCGTCGACGACCCGGACGCCCGACTGCTCCTCGGGCACCTGCGCGGCGACCGCCGACCGGCGCGGCGGGACCGGCAGCCCCCAGGACCGCAGCCGCAGGTTCAGCACCCCCCGGGTGCCGAAGGAGGTGGCCAGCCGCGGCCCGGCCAGCCGCTGGGCGCGCACCACCCGCGCCTCGGAGAACGAGCCGACGCAGATCCGGTCCCAGCACCCGGTGCGCTCGATCAAATCCAGCAGGGGCCGCAGCGCCGGTTCGGCCTTCACGTCCACGTTCCAGCGGACCTCGGGGAAGGTTTCCAGCAGCTCCTCGAACAGGGGCACCGGCTCGGCACCGGCCACCCGCGCCCCCGCCACCTCGGACCAGGGCAGGTCGGCGATCCGGCCGGCGCCGTCCGTCACCCGGTCCAGGGTGGCGTCGTGAAAGGCGACGAGCCGGCCGTCGCGCGTGGCGTGGACGTCGGTCTCGATGTACCGGTAACCCGCCTCGACGGCGCACCGGAACTGCCGGACGGTGTTCTCCAGCCCGTCGGCCGCCCCGCCCCGGTGGGCGAAGGCGAGCGGGCCGGGATGGTCGAGGTAGGGGTGGCGTATCGGCGGGGTCACGACCGCAGTATGGCCTGCTGGGGCTGCCCGCCGGCAACGACCGTGGTGCCGTCGGCCCGCCCCGGGACCTCGAAGACCCGCAGGAACACCTGGGCGAGCGGGCCGATCGCCACCGCGTACAGCAGCGTGCCCACGCCGACCGTGCCGCCGAGGAGGAAGCCGGTGACCACGACCGTGATCTCGATGAGCGTGCGGACCAGACGCACCGACACCCCCGTGCGCCGGTTCAGCCCCGTCATCAGCCCGTCGCGCGGCCCCGGACCGAACCGCGCCGCGATGTACAGCCCGGTCGCCGCGCCGTTCAGCACGATCCCGGCCGCCATCATCACCACGCGTACGGCCATGCCGTGCGCGTCCGGCACCAGGGCCAGCGTCGCGTCCATCGCCGCGCCGATCACCAGCACGTTGGAGACCGTGCCGAGCCCCGGTCGCTGCCGCAGCGGTATCCACAGCAGCAGCACCGCCGCGCCCAGGGCGGTCAGCACCACGCCCATCGACAGCCCGGTGCGCTCGGACAGGCCCTGGTGCAGGACGTTCCATGGTTCCAGACCGAGCCCCGACCGCACGAGGAGCGCCGAGCTGGCCCCGTACAGGGCCAGTCCCCCGTACAGCTGGAACAGCCGCCGCACGAGATGCCGCTCACGGAGCGAGTTTCTGGCCAAGAGGTGCCCCCTGTGGTGGAAGTGGACCGATGCATGCCACCCTGGAGCCTGACTGGTCATGTCATCCATGGCCAATCCGGGGAAGGTGGACTGATTCGAATGGCGCAGTGGACTTCCGCAGTGGGTGCGGCCCAGCTGGCCCGGCTGCTCAACTCCCAGCAGGACCGTCCGGCGGGCTCCGGGACCCGGCGGCCGCCCGCCTACCGTGCCCTCGCCGACGGCATCCGGCTGCTGGTTCTCGAAGGCCGGGTGCCGGTCGCCGCGCGGCTGCCCGCCGAACGGGAACTGGCCCTCGCCCTCTCCGTGAGCCGCACCACCGTGGCCGCGGCATACGAGGCGCTGCGCGGTGAGGGCTTCCTCGAGTCACGGCGCGGCGCCGGCAGCTGGACCGCCGTCCCGGCCGGCAACCCGGTCCCGGCACGGGGGCTGGAGCCGCTGCCGCCCGAGGCCCTGGGCTCCATGATCGACCTCGGCTGCGCCGCGCTGCCCGCCCCCGAGCCCTGGCTCACCCGGGCCGTCCAGGGCGCGCTGGAGGAGCTCCCGCCGTACGCGCACACCCACGGCGACTATCCGGCCGGGCTGCCCGCGCTGCGCGCGATGATCGCGGACCGCTACACCGCGCGGGGCATCGCCACCATGCCCGAGCAGATCATGGTCACGACCGGCGCGATGGGCGCCATCGACGCCATCTGCCACCTCTTCGGCGGACGCGGCGAACGGATCGCCGTCGAGTCGCCCTCCTACGCGAACATCCTCCAGCTGATGCGCGAGGCCGGCGCCCGGCTCGTCCCCGTCGCGATGGCCGAGGGCCTGTCCGGCTGGGACCTGGACCGCTGGCGCCAGGTGCTGCGCGAGGCGGCCCCGCGCATCGCCTACGTCGTCGCCGACTTCCACAACCCGACCGGGGCGCTCGCCGGCGAGGACCAGCGGCGCGGGCTGGTGGATGCGGCCCGCTCGGCCGGCACGGTGCTGGTCGCCGACGAGACGATGAGCGAGCTGTGGCTGGACGAGGACGTGGAGATGCCGCGTCCGGTGTGCGCGTTCGACCCGGCGGGGTCCACCGTGATCACGGTCGGCTCGGCGAGCAAGGCGTTCTGGGCCGGGATGCGCATCGGCTGGGTGCGCGCCGCGCCGGACGTGATCCGCAGCCTCGTCGCCGCCCGCGCCTACGCCGACCTCGGCACGCCCGTCCTGGAGCAGCTCGCCGTGAACTGGCTGTTCGGCACCGGTGGCTGGGAGCAGGCGGTGGAAGTGCGGCGCACCCAGGCGCGGCAGAACCGCGACGAACTGGTGGCCGCCGTACGCCGGGAACTGCCCGACTGGGAGTTCGAGGTGCCCGGCGGCGGCCTCACCCTCTGGGTACGCACCGGGGGCCTGTCCGGCTCGCGGCTGGCGGAGGCGGGGGAGCGGGTCGGCGTGCGCGTGCCGTCGGGGCCGCGCTTCGGGGTGGACGGCGCGTTCGAAGGGTATGTGCGGCTGCCGTTCACGGTGGGAGGCGCGGTCGCCGACGAGGCGGCCACCCGCCTGGCGGCGGCGGCCCGCATCGTCGAAACGGGCGGCACGACGGGCACGGAAACCCCCCGCACGTTCGTCGCGTAACGCGGCAACGCCCTCAGGGACGCGGGGAACTGCGCGACCGGCCGCGGACGGCCCGCACCCGGCATCCGACGTTGCCCGGCACCTCGTTGTCGGTGAGGCCCGCCGGAGGGGGTGCCGTCTGCGCCCACCCGTGCCGCCCTGCGGCACGCCTGCCCGCAGACGGCGACGGTGCCGACAGCCCCTCCAGGGGCGCGGGGAACTGCGCGACCAGCCACGAATCGAGCCGCACCCGGCGCCCGCCCGTGCCCGGCACCTCGTTGGCCGTGAAGCCCGCAGACGGCGGCGGTGCCGGCGATCCATTCAGGGGCGCGGGGGACTGCGCGACCGGCGGCGTCACGAGGAGGATTCCGCCACCGCCGTACCCTCGGGTGCCGGACGCGCGGGCACCGTCTCCGCGTCCGTCTCCGCCACCAGCGCCGCAGCCGCGACCTTCTCCGTCGCCGCCTTGTCCAGACGTACGGCCTCCGGCACCGGCCCCTGCTCCGCCGCCGCGGTCTCCAGCAGCTCCGGCTCCTCGTCCGCCGGCGTGGTCCGGGGCGGCAGCAGGTCCAGGACCGCCTGGCGGTGGGCGTCGCTGGTCGCGTCGTCGTACGGGTCCGGGGTCGCCGGGACCTGCAGGCGGTGGACCGGTCCCGTGCCCAGACGGGCGTAGCCGCGCCCCGGCGGCATCTGGTCGACCGGGGTGGTGTGCGGGGGCGCCCCGAGCACGGTCTCCAGCTGCTCCGTCGTCGCGGGCCCGAGGACGACGCGCGCGCGGGTGTGCTGCCGCACCGGGCCCGCCAGGGCCTCCAGACCGTCGAACTGCTCCGCGACCACCACGGTGACGTTCGCGGCGCGGCCGTGCCGCAGTGGCGCCTGGAGCAGGGACTGCGGGTCCGTGCGGTCGTCCGCCGCGGCGAGGTGGGTGAACACACCGGGCCGGTCCAGCAGCAGCCACAGGGGACGCCGCGTGTCCTCGGGCGGCGGGTCGCCCGCCTGGTGCGCCCGGTCGGCGGCGGCCATCCGGCGCTCGGTCTCGGAGGCCGCCCATTCCAGGCTGGTCAGCGCCCCCGTCAGACCGCATTCGACGGCGAGCACGCCGTCCCGGCCGGTGAGGCAGGCGTACTCGCCGGTCCCGCCGCCGTCCACGATCACCACGTCGCCGTGGTGCAGGGCCTGCAGGGCGATGGAGCGCAGCAGCGTCGAGGTGCCGCTGCCCGGCTGGCCGACCGCCAGCAGGTGCGGCTCCGTGGAGCGGATGCCCGTGCGCCACACCACGGGCGGCACGTCGCGCTGCTCCTCGCCGTGGGCGCCGTGGGTGAGCGGCAGCGTCCGCTGCACGCGCGTGGGGTCGGTGAAGCCGAGGACCGTCTCGCCGGGGGCCGTGACGAAGGGCTGCGCTGCGATGTCCGTGGGCAGCGGAGCGAGGACGCGGACGGTGAGCTGGTTGGCTTCCTCGTCCCATCCGAAGTGGTACTCGCGGCCGCGTCCGCACTTGGCGCCGAGCAGATGCTCGATACGCGCGCGGGACGCCGTTTCGGCGTCCGTGAAGTACGCGGGGTAGGAGATCACCAGGTGCGCGAGACGGCCGGTGCCGTCGAACTCGTACTCGGAGAAGACCTTCCCCCAGTCGCCCCCGTGGAAGTAGAGCGGCTCGGGGTCGTCGGCCGTCGAGAAGTAGGGCACCAGGGCCTCGTACAGCGACTTCAGGCGCTGCAACTGCCCCGGGGCGGGCCCGGCGGGTGCCGCGGATGTGCGGTCCCGGCCGTGCCAGGCCGCCGCCGCCATCAGGGTGACGACGGCGAGCAGCGGACCGTACGGTGCGAGCGCCACCCCCAGCAGCACCGCTGCCACGGAGAGGAGCAGCGCCCCGCGCCGCTCCTTGGGCGTCTCGACCCACCTGCGCCGTCCGGCCGAGGCCAGCCGGCGCAGCCCGCGCGTGATGGTGATCAGCGGGTGGAGGACGTCCGTGGCGCTGTCGGCCGCCGTCCTGGCCAGCTCCCGGCTCCGGGCGAGCTGGGCGCTGCCGTTGCTGAGGATGCGGGGGAGGGGGCGCCGGGCCACAACTGTCTCCAGAGGGTGCGTACGGGCGGGCTGGGCGTGGTGGGGCGGGTCAGAACTTGAACCCGCCCAGCAGACCGGCGAGGCTCTCGCCGCCCGCCTTGATGCTCGGGGCGATGGCCGTGCTGGCCAGATAGAAGCCGAAGAGCATCGCCACCAGGGCGTGCGACAGCTTCAGTCCGTCCTTGCGGAAGAAGACGAAGACGACGATGCCGAGCAGCACCACGCATGAGATCGAGATGATCATGTGAGTTCTCCTGGTTCGCGGGGGACAGCAGTCACCATGAGTACTTCCCTGATCACAGAATGTATCTATACGATAAAAGGTGCAACTGGGTGGAAATCCATCACCCGCGTCCTCGCGGGGACCTACCGTGATCTTTACCTCGGGCAGATCAGGTCATGTGCCACCCGAGCCAGTACCCTGGCGATTCACCCGTACGGCTGCGCCCCGCGCAGACGTACGCCCTGTTCCCGATGCGTGAACCCGTGCAGTGAGAGGCGGTCCGGCGATGACAGAAGCCCCCGACCCGGAGGTCGTGGAGCTGGCGACCAAGATCTTCGATCTGGCCCGGCGCGGCCGCACCGACGAGCTGATCGCCTACGTCGACGCGGGCGTCCCCGCCGACCTCACCAACGACCGCGGCGACTCGCTCGTGATGCTCGCCGCCTACCACGGTCACGCCGAGGCGGTCCGTGCCCTGCTGGCGCGCGGCGCCGACGCCGACCGCGTCAACGACCGCGGCCAGACGCCACTCGCGGGAGCGGTCTTCAAGGGTGAGACCGACGTCGCCAAGGCGCTGCTGGAGGCCGGCGCCGACCCCTCCGCCGGGACACCGTCGGCCGCCGACACGGCCCGGATGTTCGCCCGCACGGAGCTTCTCGAGCTCTTCGAAGATCGCTGAGACACGCGCTCCGACCAGCGACGACAACGAAAACGGGGGAGGCGGTACAGGGCCGCCGAAATTTCGGTCGCGGTAGATGTGACCGCCGGGTCATCATGACGACGTGATTCACGGACGCGATGGCTGGGCAGGTGTTGCCGCACCGCGCGGGCCGTGACGCGGTCCGCATGGGCCACCGACGAGAGGCAGAGAGAGATGGTCTACAGCGAGCAGGAAACGGCGGGCGCCCCGACGTGCTGTCACGCGGCCAGGTAATGCAGGTCCCCGGTTGCGTCGACGCTTGATGTGAGGCTGTTTCCCATGTTCGATCCGGTCATAGCGCCCAGCGGTACGCTGCTCGGCCTGCTCCAGCGGGGCCGCGGCGACGGCACGCTGCACGCGCTCACCGCCCCCCGCTCCGAGGCGCTGGCGGCGTTGAACCACTGCGTGCTGCGCGACCCGCGCCACGACTGGCAGGTGGAGAACCGCTCCCTCTACTACGCCCGCCTCTACCTCGACCTTCACGGCGGACTCGACGCCATCGAGGCCCACCTCTTCGACCCCGAGGACATTCTCGACACCGACGAGTCACGCACCGGACTGGCCCTGGCCGTCCTCGGCCACCTCGCCTCCTACGGGCGGCAGGACGCGCTCCACCTGTTGCGCAGGTACGCCGCCCAGGGCACCAACTGGGCCTGGGCGCTGGACGAACTGGCCCTCCGGGACGACGACGCGGGCCTGCGCGCCCTCGCCGCCCCGGTGCTTGCGCGGTTCGCCACCGACCCCGAGGGCGAGGCCGAACTGGCCGCGACCGTGCGCGACGCCTTCGAACCACGGCCCTGGCGGCTGTGGGCCGACGACCCGCGCCCCACCGTCTCCGCGCGCGTACGCGCCGCCCAGGAGGCCGGCTCCTTCGACCGTTGGCAACGGCAGATGCGTCCCACCGGGCCTCGCCCCGGCTGGAGCGTCCAGGCCGTGTTCGAGTGGGCCCAGCAGGGCATGGACCGCGGTGCCGCGCTGCACGTGCCGGCCGCCCGCTGCCTGTCCGCCGTGGCCGGGCCCGAGGACCGGCCCGAGATCGTGCTGGCCGCCCAGGACGGCACCGACGGGGCCCGGTGCACGGCCCTGCGCTATCTCGCCGACAGCAACGATCCCGACGTCCTCGACCTGATCGAGGCCGCCGTGACCACCGGCACGACGGCCGTTGTGGAGGCCGCCGTCGACGCCTTCGAACGCATGCGCAGCATGGCCGCCGTGGAACGCGCCCGGGGCTGGGCCCACCGGCCCGACGCGCTGGGCGAGGCCGCCGGGCGGGTGCTCGCCTGCCGGGGAGGCGCCCGGGACCGCGACCTGGTCCTCGCGGCACTGCGCGAGTCCGTACGGGGCGAGGGCCCCGACGCGACGACCTTGTGGACCCTCGTCGACGGCGCCGGACGCCTCGGCATCGTCTGCGCGGCCCCCGTGCTGCGCCACATCTACCGCGAGACCGCCTCCTCCCATCTGCGCGGCCGGGCAGCCCGGGCCCTCGCCGCCACCGATCCCTCCTTCGCCACCGGCTTCGCCGTCGAATGCCTCTGGGACTGCGAGGAGACCACCCGCGAGATCGCCGCCCGGCACGCCGAGACCGGCGACACCCGCGTCGTCGACCGCCTCCGCCGTCTGGCCGCCGACCCGGCGGAGGAGGCCGAGGTCCAGACCGCGGTCCGCAGCAGGATCGGCCCCGAGGAGACCGCTGTCTGACTCCGGGACTCCACAAACGCCGGACGGGCTGCATGTCAGCCCGTCCGGCGTTTGAGGACGAGGCCCGCCAAGACCGTCAAAAGGGTCTGAGGGCGCGGCCCCCGGGGTCGGGACGGGAAGGGGCGGCGGGGGCGGGAGAACTCAGAAACCCCCGCGCCCCCTCGCGACGACGAACCGCACCGGCGTCCTCGGCCGAGCCTGCGCCGCCGCCGGCAGATCCACCGCGTGCACCACGCCGATCACCGGATACCCCCCGGTCGTCGGATGATCGGCAAGAAAGATCACCGGCGTCCCCGCCGGCGGCACCTGCACCGCCCCCAGCACCACGCCCTCACTGGGCAGCTCCTCGTGCCAGGCCCGCTCCAGCACCGGCCCCGTGGTCCGCAGCCCGATGCGGTTGCTCGCCGGGGAGACGCGGAAGGTGCCGGACGTGAACCGGCGCAGCGCCCCCGCCGTGAACCAGTCGTCGCGCGGACCGGGCGTCACGCGGAGGACGAGCTCGGCGGGCGGCGCCGGCTGCGGGGCCACGTCGACGCGCGCGTGGAGGCCCGTCGGCGTCCCGAGCGGCAGCACCGTGCCGTCCGTGAGCGGCGTCGGGCCGAGGCCGGAGAGCAGGTCCGTGGAGCGGCTGCCGAGCACCGGATCGACGGCGACGCCCCCGGACACGGCCACGTACGACCGCACGCCGTGATCCGCGGGTCCGACGTCGAGGACGGCCCCCGCGCGCACCCGCACCGGCGCACCCCACGCGGCCGGACGCCCGTCCACCGTCACCCGGCAGGGCGCCCCGGTGACCGCGACCGTGACGGTCGAACGCGGGCGCACGGAACAGCCGTCGAGGGTGGTCTCCAGGACGGCCGCGTCCGGGCCGTTGCCGGCCAGCCGGTTGGCGAGCGCGGCCGCGGGACCGTCCAGCGCACCGGAGCGGGGGACACCGAGGTGGGCGTGGCCGGGCCGGCCGCGGTCCTGCACGGTGGTCAGGGCTCCCGCCCGTACGACGGAGAGCGCGCGGTCCGTCATGTCACCGGCTCCGTCGCGCCCACGGGGACGAAACGCACGCGCGTGCCGGGCGAGAGCAGCGCGGCGGGCGCCCGGGTGTGGTCCCACAGGACGAGGCCGGTCGTGCCGATCAGCTGCCAGCCGCCGGGGGAGGAGCGCGGGTAGACGCCCGTGTACGGGCCCGCCAGCGCGACCGAGCCGGCCGGGACGGACGTGCGCGGCGCCGCCCGGCGGGGCACCTCGTAGCGGGCGGGAAGCCCGGTGAGGTAGCCGAAACCGGGGGCGAACCCACAGAACGCGACGCGGAAGTCGGTGGCCGCGTGGATGCGGGCCACCTCGGGGACGGAGACGCCCCAGTGCGCCGCGACGTCCGCCAGGTCCGGGCCGTCGTAGCGCACCGGGATCGCGACCGTCTCCGCCGGGCGCGGCGGCGCGGGCGGCACGGGCCGTGAGGTGAGTTCGGCGGCCAGTCCGGCGGGGTCGGGCAGGCCGTCGAGGAGGACCGTGCGGGCCGCCGGGACGATCTCGCGGGCCGTCAGCGACCCCTCCGCGCGGCGGCGCAGCAGCTCGGCGAGGAGGGCCTGCGCCTCCTCGCCCGAGGCGACCTCGACGAGCAGCGCGTCCTCACCGACGGGCAGCGTCCTCATACGAAGGCCTCCACACGCACACCGGACGTCTCCAGGGCGTCCCGTACGCGCCGTGCCAGGTCCACCGCGCCCGGGGTGTCGCCGTGCAGGCACAGGGAGCGGGCCCGCATCCCGATCCGCCGCCCCGACCGTGCGACGACCTCCCCGCGCCGGGCCAGGTCCACCGACCGCGCGAGGACGGCGCCGGGGTCGGTGACCAGAGCGCCCTCCTCGCCGCGCGGCACCAGCGTCCCCTCGTCGGTGTACGCGCGGTCGGCGAACGCCTCCTCGACCGCCGGGAGCCCCGCCTTCCCGGCCAGCTCCAGCAGCCGTGAGCCGGGCAGGCCAAGAACTGGCAGCGTGGGGTCGGCGAGGACCACCCCGTCGACCACCGCGCGGGCCTGCTCCTCGTCCCGTACCGCCCGGTTGTAGAGCGCGCCGTGCGGCTTGACGTACGCCACGTGGCTCCCGGCCGCGCGGGCGAACACCTCCAGCGCGCCGATCTGATAGGCCACCTCGGCCGTCAGCTCGGCGGGCGGCACGTCCATCGGGCGCCGCCCGAACCCCGCCAGGTCCCGGTAGGAGACCTGGGCGCCGATCCGTACCCCGCGCGCGGCGGCGAGCTCGCACACCCGGCGCATGGTGGGCGCGTCCCCGGCGTGGAAACCGCAGGCCACGTTGGCGCTGGTCACCACCGACAACAGCTGTTCGTCGTCGGTGAGCCGCCAGTGGCCGAAGCCCTCGCCGAGGTCGGCGTTCAGATCGATCGAGGTCATGGATCCTTCGTTTCTCTCCTGCTGGTGCCGCGCGGGCCGGTCAGACCACGCGGAACTGCTCGTCCCGGGCGTCGCCGAGGAACATCCGGCCCGGGGCGTGGGTGATCGCGAACGGCGGACGGGACGCCACGACCGCCGCCTGCGGGGTCACCCCGCACGCCCAGAACACCGGGATGTCGTCCGGGGCGAGGTCCACCGGGTCGCCGAAGTCGGGACGGGCCAGATCGTCGATGCCCAGCCCGAACGGGTCGCCGCAGTGCACCGGGCCGCCGTGCACCGCCGGCATCAGACTGCTCTCCCGGATCGCCGCCGACAGGTGCGCGGGCGGCACCGGCCGCATCGACACCACCATCGGACCACTCATCCGCCCCGCCGGCCGGCACTGCCAACTCGTCACGTACATCGGAACGTTCCGGCCCTGCTCCAGGTGCCGCAGCGGAACACCGGCCGCCGCCAGCGCCCACTCGAACGTGAAGCTGCAGCCGATGAGGAACGACACCAGGTCGCCGCGCCAGTACGCCCGCACGTCCGTCGGCTCGTCCACCAGCCGGCCGTGCTCCCACACCCGGTAGCGCGGCAGATCGGTGCGCAGGTCGGCGTCGGCGGCGAGCACAGTGGTGGTGGAACCGGCGTCGGTGACGTCGAGGACCGGGCACGGGCGGGGGTTGCGCTGGCAGAACAGCAGCACGTCGTAGGCCCAGTCGGCGGGCACGGAGACCAGGTTGGCCTGGGTGTACCCGGCGGCCACGCCGGCCGTGGGGATCGCCAGGCCCTCCCGGAACCGGGCACGGGCCGTCCGCGGGCTCCACGCGCGCGTGGCGTCGTCGGCGAGGACCACGGGGCGGTCGTCCACGGCGGTGCGTTCGCCGACGGCGGTGGCCACGCTGTCGTCGGCGGTATTCACTCCAGCTCCTTCCCGCGCGTCTCCGGCAGCCCCAGCAGCGCCACCGCCGCCAGGCCGTACCCGATCGCGCCGAAGATCAGGGCCCCGCCCACGCCCCAGCTGTCGGCCAGGAAACCGACGGTGGTGGGGAAGACGGCGCCCACGGCGCGCCCGGTGTTGTAGGTGAAGCCCTGTCCGGTGCCGCGCACCGCCGTCGGGTACAGCTCGCTCAGGTACGAGCCGAAGCCGCTGAAGATGGCCGACATGCAGAACCCGAGCGGGAAACCGAGCACCAGGACCAGGGTGTCGGCCCCGCTCGGGATGTTCGTGTACGCCACGATGCACACCGCCGACAGCAGGGCGAACAGCCAGATGTTGCGTCGGCGGCCCAGCCGGTCGGTGAGGTATCCGCCCGTCAGGTAGCCGAGGAAGGCACCGGAGATCAGGAAGGTGAGGTAGCCGCCGGTGCCGACGACCGACAGGTCACGCTCGGACTTCAGGTAGGTCGGCACCCAGGTGGCGAGGGTGTAGTAGCCGCCCTGCACGCCGGTGGAGAGCAGAACGGCGAACAGCGTGGTGCGCAGCAGGCCGGGGGAACCCTCACGGGCCGGCTGGAAGATCGCCGTGAACGCACCCGTCCGGGGGCTCCGCTCCCGCGCGGCGGCCGCCTCCGGGGCGTCGCGCACGCTACGCCGCACCCACACCACGAGCAGCGCGGGCAGCGCGCCGGTCCAGAACATCACGCGCCAGGCCAGATCGCCGTCGACCAGTGAGAAGACGGCCGTGTACACGATCACGGCCAGGGCCCAGCCGACGGCCCAGGCGCTCTGTACCGCGCCGAGGGTGCGGCCCCGGTGCCGGGCGCCGGCGTACTCGGCGACCAGGATCGCGCCGACGGCCCACTCGCCGCCGAACCCGAGGCCCTGGAGCGCCCGGAAGACCAGCAGCGTCTCGTAGTTGGGTGCGAATCCGCAGGCCACGGTGAACACGGCGTAGGTGATCACCGTCAGCAGCAGCGCCCTGACCCGGCCGATGCGGTCCGCCAGCACGCCCGCGACGGCCCCGCCGACCGCGGAGACGAGCAGGGTCACGGTCGTCAGCAGGCCGGTCTGGCCGCTGTTCAGACCGAAGTACGCCGACAGCGCGACCATCGTCAACGGCAGCGTGAAGTAGTCGTACGAATCCAGGGCATAGCCGCCGAACGCGCCGCCGAAGGCGCGGCGGCCGCGCGGGCCCAGCGCCCGCAGCCAGCCGAACGCCCCGTCCTCGGAGGGAGGTTCGGGCTTGACGGGGCGTGGTGCGTCGGTCAGGGCGCGCGATGGAGGGGTCGTGCTCATGGGCACCTCGCAGAGGGGGACGGGAGGGTGCGGGGAAGAGTGAGCCGTGCCACTGCCCAAGCAAGGTAGAGGATCGTTGAACGATCCTTCAATACCCCTGTTGTTTCATCCTTCCGGGTGCGCTTGAATTCCGGCATGGCAGAGCAGATGAGCGGACTGGCCGACGACCGCGCCCTGTTGGGCCGCACCAGCACCGCCGAGCGCGTCGCGGACATCCTCAGGAGCCGCATCGCCGAGGGGTACTTCCCGCCCGGGACACGCTTGTCGGAGGACAGCATCGGCGGCGCCCTCGGGGTCTCCCGCAACACGCTGCGCGAGGCGTTCCGGCTGCTCACACACGAGCGGCTGCTCGTCCACGAGCTCAACCGGGGTGTGTTCGTCCGGGTCCTGACCGTCGAGGACGTCGAGGACATCTACCGCACCCGCAGGCTCGTCGAGTGCGCCGTCGTACGCGGTCTCGGCGAACCGCCCTACGCCCTCGACGGGCTCGCCGAGGCGGTCGCGGAGGGGCAGCGGGCGGCGCGCGAAGGCGACTGGAAAGCGGTGGGTACCGCCAACATCCACTTCCACCAGGAGCTGGTCGCCCTGGCCTCCGGCGAGCGCACCGCCGAGCTGATGCGCAGCGTCTTCGCCGAACTGCGGCTCGCCTTCCACGTGGTGGACGAGCCCCAACGGCTGCACGAACCGTACATCGCGCGAAATGTCGAGATCCTCCAGGCTCTTCAGGCGGGCGACCGGGACACGGCCGAGCGACTGCTGGCGTCCTACCTCGACGTCTCACTGGAACGGGTGGTGGAGGTCTACCGGCGCCGCGTGGGCGAGGAGTAGCGGGCACCGGCCGCGCACACGACCGGCCGGCCGACCGGCGACGGCGGTTCCGGGCGCCGGGCGCAGGGCGGTCCGATCGGGGCGGCGTCTCGGAGACGGTCCCGTCGGCGTGGCGCCGAGGACGGTCCGGCCGGGGCGGCGCCGAGGGTGGGCGGCCGGTGAGGCGCCGAGGGCATCTGCCTCGTTTGGGTCGTTGTCGGACCGAGGACCTAGTCTGTGCACCGTGACTTCGCCTGCACCGACGGACAGCGTTCCGCCCCAGCTCAGCGCGGGGCCGCGGCCCGCGCCGGGCCCGGCCGCCGACGAAGGCCTGGCGCGGCGGCTGCGCGCGCTCGCGTGCACCGCGCCGTTGCACGACCTCGACAGCCGCAAGGCCAATCTCGCGGGCGAGTACTCGGTGTACGGCATGGCGGAGATCGCCCTCGCCGCCATCGACCTGGTCACACTCAACATGGACTTCGACACCGGCGCGGACCACGACCAGATCGTCGCCCGGATCGTCCCGCGCGTCGCCGCCCAGGCCCCGGACCGCCCCGCCGCCGAGCACGAGCGGGTGGCCCGCTGGGTCCTGGAGAACCTGATCAACGTCGGCAGCGTGGACCGCGGCTTCCGCGCCGTCTACGGCGTCTTCGGCGCGGACGGCACGTATGTGCGCCGCGACTACGACTTCAAGCTGATCGAAGAGGTCCCGGGCCCCGGCGGCACGGTGTACCTGCGCACCACCGACGAGGCGGTCAACGTCCTGGTCGGCGCCCTCGACACCGACGTCACCAGCGCCCAGATCGCCGCCGAGGTCAAGCTCGAGGTGCTGATCAGCCGGGGCCGGCTCGCCGACGCGCAGCTCGCCGCCGAACAGGCCCGCTACCGCACCGTGCAGTACTCCGAGACCCTGCGCCGCGCCCTGGAGGCCACCCGGCGCAACGTCCGCGCGGTGGACTGGCTCAGCGCCGTGCCCGACATGATCGCCGAAGCGCTCGACCACGTCGCCGACCGCTACCGCCACGAGAACGCGATCCTCACCAACATCCGCAAGGCCCGGGACGAGTCCGAGGACCCCGAGCACAAGCGCCGCGCCGCCGAGCTGGTCGACATCGTCAAGGACTGCATCCGGCGCCACACCCAGCTGCAGTCCCGGCTGCTGGAGGCCGGCCCGCTGTTCCGCGCCGAACAGGACCGGCAGGCCTTCGCCACGCCCGCCGCGACCGCCGGCACCGACCTCTACGGCCAGCTCCTCGCGCCCCTGCTGCCGCTCCCGGTCGAGCAGGCGTCCCGGGTCACCGACGCGTTCTTCGCCCGCGGCACCGGACTGCGCACACCCGTGTCCGTCCGGGTCGCCGACCTCGTCGAGATCCTGCTGACCCCGCCCGTGGAACGTGAGCACCTCGGCGCCGAGATGCCCGAGCCGGACCTGATCGCCACCCCCGACGACAGCCGCTTCAGCGAGGAGCAGTTGGCGGCCGCCACCGAGCTCCTTGACCTGCCGTCCGACGCGCCGCGCCGGCTGTCCGGACTGCTGGCCGACGCCCGCCGCCAGGACCCCGAGCTGCCCTACCTGGTCGCCCTGCTGGCCGTCCACGCCGCCAGCCCGCCGGTCGGCACCGCCTACCGCCAGGGCGAGCGGAAGCTGCTGTTCGCCGTGGACGACGGCACTGACCTGGACGACCCCGAGTTCGGCGGCGCCGACCTCATCGTGGGCACGGCCCTGCTGGACGCGGCCGGCATGGCCGCGGACCGTACGGAGGCGGCATGACCGCCACCGCGGCACCCCGCACCCTCACGGCGGCGCGCCGCGCCGACAGCACTGCGCCCCGCACCCTCACGGCGGTGCGCCGCGCCGGGACGACAGAACCCCGCTCCCTCACCGCGGTGCGCGGTACCGGCACCGGTGCACCCCGCACGCCCACCCCGCCCACCGTCACCCCTCGCATCGACCCTTACCGCACCGAGGAGCACCGACCGTGACCGAGCACGCCGACTGGAGCGAGCCGGAGCCCGCGCCGGCGCCGGCGAGCAACGCCGTCACGCCCGCCGACGCCGCCGACGCGGCCCGGCTCGTCGCCTTCGGCCTCCAGCCCAAGCTGCAGCCCGCCCGCGACCAGGAGTACGCCGACCTGCTGCGCCGCTACCGGGAGGACCCGCCGTTCGCGCGGCTCGCCGACGCCGTGGCCACCGGACTCGGACTGATCGTGCTGGAGGTGTCCCCGCGCGCCGGCATGGCCGTCACCGCAGCCGAGGACTCCGTCTTCGCCGTCCGCATGGGCGACTACGCGCGCCGCACCTCCGCCGACGGCGGCGACCGCTTCCTGCACGGCCTCGCCCACCTCGCCGTCGCCGCCATGGCCTTCCCCCGCCCCGAGGACCTGGCCGACGACGGCTACATCGGGCGCGTCACGGTCAACGGCGTCGACGCCTTCGTCCGCCAGGCCTGCCACCGTCTGGAGGAGCGGGCCGCCGAACAGGGCGAGAACACCGACCCGGTCAGCGAGGCCCCCGGACTCGAGGCCGCCTGGCGGATCTGGGCCCGGCGCAGCTCCACCGGCGCCACCAAGGACGCCCGCCGCCTGGCCGGTTCCACCACCGGCATCGTCGCCAAGGCCGTCTCCTTCCTCACCGACTCCGGCTTCCTCCAGCGCACCGGCGACGACAACGGCGGCACCTACCGCACCACCGCCCGCTACCAGCTCCAGGTCCGCGACATGGCGGGCGGCGCCGCCATGGCCGAACTGCTCGACCTCGGCGTCGTCCCGGTCACCGACGGCACCCCCACCCTGCTGCCCCCCGAGGACGGCGACGCCCTGGACCTGGTCGCCGACGCCGGCCTGCCCTTCCACTCCGCCTGACCCCCACCCCACGAAGCCTCACGAGAGTCCGCCATGTACGAGCTGTCCCGGGTCCGCCTCTACTCCATCGGACCGGCGGGCGCACGCTACGCCGACACCGTGCTCGACCTGCGCGGCGTCGGCGCCACCGTGCCGAACCCGGCGCCGACGCAGGCGGAGTTCTTCGCGGACGACCCCGTCGGCCCCCCGCGCCGTCCCGCGCCCGCCGGCGTGCTCTTCCTGGAGAACGGCGGCGGCAAGTCCGTCCTGCTGAAGCTGATCTTCTCCGTGATGCTCCCGGGTCACCGCAACACCCTCGGCGGTGCCAGCTCCGGCGTGCTGCGCAAGTTCCTGCTCGCCGACGACTGCGGCCACGTCGCTCTCGAATGGCAGCACGTGCAGACCGGCGAGTGCGTCGTCGTCGGCAAGGCCAGCGAGTGGCGGGGCCGTCAGGTCTCCAACGACCCCCGCAAGTTCGCCGAGGCCTGGTACTCCTTCCGCCCCGGGCCCGGACTCAGCCTGGACGGCCTCCCCGTCGCCGAGGCCACGTCCGTGCGTCCGCCCGTCGAGGGACAGTCCGGCGCGCGCGGCCGGCGCCGCACCATGAAGGGCTTCCGCGACGCACTCACCGAGGCCGGCAAGACCTACCCGCACCTGGAGGTGCACTGGGAGGAGATCCACGAGCGCTGGACCGAGCACCTCGGCGACCTCGGGCTCGACCCGGAACTCTTCCGCTACCAGCGGGAGATGAACGCCGACGAAGGAGAGGCGGCCGGCCTCTTCGCGGTGAAGAAGGACTCCGACTTCACCGACCTGCTGCTGCGCGCCGTCACCGACACCCGCGACACGGACGGACTCGCCGACCTCGTCAGCGGATTCGGCAACAAACTGGGCCGGCGCGCCGAACTCATCGCCGAACGCGACTTCACCGCCGGGTCCGTCGACCTGCTGGGCCGCATCGTCGAGGCCGCCGAGGCCCGCACCCGCGCACGGGACATCCACACCGCCGCCGAACGCCGCACCCGTACCCTGGCCCGCCGGCTCTCCGCGCGCGGCGCCCAGGAGCGGCAGCGCGCGGCCGACCTCGCCCAGCGCGTCACCACGGCCGCGCACGCGGTCACCCACGCCGACACCGCCCGCGGGCACAGCGCGCTCGTCTCCGCCGAACTCGCCTACCGCCATGCCTCCCTGGCACTGGCCGCCGCCGAGAAGTCCGCCGCCGCCCAGAAGCGCGAACTGGCCGATGCCCGCACGCTGTACTCCGCCTGGCAGGCCGCCGAGTCCGTGCTGCGCCACCGCGCCGCCGCCGACCGGGTGACGCGGGTGTCCGCCGCGATCCAGGAGGCCGAGCGGGACGCCGCCCCGGCCCTGGCCGCCCGTGCCAAGGCCGCCGTCGACCTGGTCCGCGCCCTGCACGCGGCCGCGCGGAACGCCGAGAACCACGCCAACGAGGAGGAGGAGCGGTCGGCCGCGCTCCAGGAGGCCGGTGACGCCGCCCACCGCGACTCCACCGCCGCCGCCACCGAGGCGCAGCGCGCCCGCAGTGAGATCGGGCACCTGCGCCAGCGGCTCACGGAGGTCGAGCAGGAGACCGCGGAGGCCGTCCGGGCCGGCTGGCTCGACGACAGCGCGCCCGACGCCGACCCGGCCCGTGCCGCCCTCGCGGCCAGCGACGCCGAGAAGACCGCCGTCGCGGCCTGGGACACCGCGCGGGAGGCCGCCCGCCGGGCCACCGAGCACGCCCGCGAGGCGGCCGCCGCGGAGAGTCGCGCGGAACTCACCGCGGCCCGCGCCGCCGACGCGGCCACGGCGGCCGGGCGCGCCCACGAGAGCGAGCGCCGCACCGCCGAGTCCCTCGCCGCCGAACAGCGGCTGGCCGAGCTGCTGAGCCTGCCGGGCGCCACCGCCGTCCGCCGGACCGTGGTACCGGGCCGGCGCACGGACACCGACACCGCCGCGGACGGACCCCGGGAAGGCGTCCTGACCGGGGAGGAACTCGACCGGTTCGCCGACGAGTTGCGTGAGCTGCTCGACGACGCCGTCTCCTCCGCCGAACGGCAGCTGTTCGACCTGCGCACCGCCGCCGCGGACGACTCCCGGATCCTCGGCGCGCTCGGCGACGGCGGTCTGCTGCCGCCCGGCCCGGACGTGCTGGCGACCGTCGAGTTCCTCGGCGAGCACGGCATCCCCGCCCTTCCCGGCTGGCGCTACCTCGCCCAGGCCGTCGACCCCGCCGACCACGCGCGCGTCCTGGCCGCCCGCCCCGAACTGGTCGACGGCGTCGTCATCACCGACCCGGACTCCCACGTCCGCGCCCGCGAGGCACTGAGCGACGCCGCCCTGCTGCCCCGGTCCGCCGTCGCCGTCGGCACGGCAGCCGCCCTGCTCGCCCCGACGCCCGCGTCCGACGCCGGTGACGTCTTCCTCGTCCCGCCGAACCCGGCCATGCACGACGAGCACGCCGCCGACGAGGAACGGCAGGCGTTGCGCGCCCGCGCCGCCGAGCGGGACGAGGAGATCCGGGCGCTCGCCGCCCGGCTCGGCAAGGACCGCGAGCTGGCCGCGCGGCTCGCCTCCTGGCGCACCGGCTGCCCCGCCGGCCGGCTCACCGAGCTGGCCGTCACGGCCCGGCAGGCACGGGCGTTCGCCGAGGAGGCCGAGGCCGAACTGGCCGAGGCACGCGGCGTACGGGCCGAGGCCGAGGAGGCGGCGGCCGAGGCGGTCCGGGTCCGCGACGAACGCCAGGAGGCCGCCCAGAAGGCCCGGCGCGCCGCCGACGCCCTCGCCGGGCTCGCCTTCCGGCTGCGCGAGCGCGCCGGATGGCAGGCCAAGCTGCGCGAACTGGCCGACGACGCCGCCGAGGCCGAGGCCCGCGCCCAGGCCTGCCTGGAGCGGGCCCGCGCCGCCGACGAGGACCGGCGCGCCGCCCAGCGCGCCGCCGACGACGCCCGGCGCACCGCCCGCACCCTGCGCGCGGAGCGCTCCGAGATCGCCGGCGCCCCCGACGACCTGCCCGAGGAGTCCGACGGCGCCCCGCAGGCGTCCCTGCCCGCCCTGCGGGAGGCCTACCGCGCCGCGTCCCAGCTGTACGAGAAGGTCGGCGTCGGCGCCGACCTGCGCGCCGAACAGGCCCGCGCCGAGAGCGACGAGAGCGCGGCGCGCGCCGAGCTCGACCGGCTGAGCAACAAGGTCCGCACCCGCGCCGAGCAGCTGCTCCGGTCGCCCGACGGGTCCGACGGCCCCAGCCGGCAGGCCGCGGCCGCCCGCGCGGAGGAACTGGTCCAGCTCCTGGAGACCCGCATGTCCGGCGCGAGCGAGCAGCTCGGCCGGCTCCGCGGTGAGGCGGAGCGCCTCGCCCCCGCGGACGGCGAGGCGCACACCGGCCTCCCCGAAGAACTGGTCCCGCGCGACGCCGATCACGCTCAGGTCCTCCTGCGTACCGCCACCACCGAACTCGCCACCCGTGAGGAGGAGTTGAGTCAGGCGCGGGACGCGCACGCCGAACTGCTCGCGGCCCACCGGTCCGCCGAGGACGCGGTCGGCGGCTTCGACGAGATCGCCGCCATGCTGCGCGACCTACTGCGCGAACACACCGTCGAGGAGGAGCAGGAGCAACCCGAGCCCTATCCGGGCGGTCTGGACGACGCCCGGCGCTCCGCCGCCGAGGCCCGCCGCTCGCTGCGCGGCTGCGCCGCCGACCTGTCGGCCGCAGAGGCCGCCGTGCGCGAGGCGAGCGACGTACTGGTCCGGCACGCCAACGCCACCCGATTCGAGCAGGTCCGCACCCCGGCGCGCCAGCAGATCCGGGAACTGCCCGCGTCCGCGCTGCCGGAGCACGCCCAGAAGTGGGCCGACGCCTTCGCCCCCCGGCTCCGGGTGCTCACCGACGAGCTGGAGCAGCTGGAACGCAACCGCGACTCGATCGTGGACCGGCTGCGGGGGCTGGTCGAGTCCGCCCTCGCCACCCTGCGCTCCGCCCAGCGGCTGTCCCGGCTCCCCGAGGGACTGGGGGAGTGGTCGGGGCAGGAGTTCCTGCGCATCCGCTTCGAGGAGCCCGACCAGGCCACCCTGACCGAGCGCCTCGGCGAGGTCATCGACGAGGCGACCCGAGCGGCCGTCAAGAAGAACTCCGACCTGCGGCGGGACGGCATGTCCCTGCTGCTGCGCGGGGTCGCCGCCGCGCTGCGCCCGAAGGGCGTCGCCGTCGAGATCCTCAAGCCCGACGCGGTGCTGCGTGCCGAGCGGGTGCCGGTCGGACAGATGGGCGACGTGTTCTCCGGCGGACAGCTGCTCACCGCCGCCATCGCCCTGTACTGCACGATGGCGGCGCTGCGCTCCAACGACCGGGGCCGGGACAAGCACCGGCACGCCGGCACGCTGTTCCTCGACAACCCCATCGGCCGGGCCAACGCCACCTACCTGCTGGAGCTCCAGCGGGCCGTCGCCGACGCGCTCGGCGTGCAGCTGCTGTACACCACCGGGCTGTTCGACACCACGGCGCTGGCGGAGTTCCCGCTGGTCATCCGGCTGCGCAACGACGCCGACCTCAGGGCGGGCCTGAAGTACATCAGCGTGGAGGAGCATCTGCGGCCCGGGCTTCCCCAGCCCGACCCGGGCGAGGAGACGCACAGCGAGATCACGGCGACCCGCATGTTCAAGCGCCCGGCCCCGGCGACGGGCTGAACGCCGGCCCGGCGCCCGGCCGAACTGCGGCCGGCGCCGGGCACGGTCAAGTGATGCCGGGGGCGGGCCACGGCCACCCCTCAGAAGCCGTACCCCATCCGCCGTGACAGTTCGGCCGCCGCCGCGGCCGTGCGGGCGCCCAGGCGGGGAAGCCGGTCCGGGGTCAGGCGGTACACCGGCCCCGAGGCACTGATCGCGGCGATCACCGCACCGTCGTGCGCGCGGACCGGCGCCGCGACGGCGACGAGGCCGAGCTCCAGCTCCTCCCGGGTGGAGGCGTACCCCTGCTCGGCCGCCCGCTCCAGCTCGCCACGCAGCAGCGACGCCTCGGTGAGCGTGTGGTCCGTGAACCGGTGCAGCGGGCGGCTCAGATACTCCTCGCGGAGCGCGGGCGTCATGTGGGCCAGAAACACCTTGCCGCTGGACGTCGCGTGCAGCGGCGTGCGCCGGCCCAGCCAGTCCTGCGCCGTCACCGAGGCCGTACCGCGCGCCTGCATGATGTTGACGGCGGCGAAGTCGTCCAGTACCGCGGTGTTCACCGTCTCGCCCAGCTCGTCGGCGAGGTCCCGGCAGACCGGGACGCCCTCCTGCGAGACGTCCAGCCGTACGGCCGCTGCTCCCGCGAGACGCAGTACGCCGGCCCCCAGGTGGTACTTGCCGCGGTCGCCGGCCTGTGCCACCAGACCGCGGTTCTCCAGCACACCGAGCAGCCGGAAGGCGGTGGACCGGTGCACGCCCAGTTCGTCGGCGATCTCCGTGACACCCGCCTCGCCGCGCCGGGCGAGGATCTCCAGCACACTCACGGCGCGGTCCACGGACCGCACGGCGCCGCTCGCGGTCTTCTCCTGCTCGCCGGGCTGCCGCGCGCGGGTCATGGCCGGCCCCCATCCATCCGAACGCCCGGTGCACGCCGTGACCGGCGGCCTCCGGCCCCCGCCAGGACGACCGCCCTGCCGCCGGGGCCTGATCGCGCACCGTACTCATCTGTGCGTCATACGACATGCCACCATACCGGCCGCGCACGCTGGGGAGGGGCGGCGACGATCACGCCTTCTCCGCCGGAACGCGAGACAGGACGCCGCTGTGTCGCGCTACGGGTGCGACAACTGCCCGGTCCCGCCCCGCCGGCGTATGCGGGCCTGCGCACGCTGGGCGGAGCGCTCCTGACGGCGGGCCTGGCGCCGCTCACGGCGCAGCGCCCGCGCCGTGCTGCTGGGCATGGACACCACGCCGTGCCGCTGGTTCCACACCTGGCGGGTCACCCAGACGTCGAGCGCCGCCCAGGTGGCCGCGATCGTGCTCACGACGCTGCTGATGACCATCGGGAACGCCAGCCAGGACTCGGCAAGCGTGCACAGCAGGGCCACCATGGCCTGAATCAAGGTCACCGCGATGACGAGCACCGCGCGCACGGCGGCCGTCCTCACCGGATCGGGCAGCCTGCGCCGCCGCGCCGGCTCCTCCACCCACAGCGGCCGGTACGCGGTCCGGTCCGCGGAGGCCTCCTGGGCCTTCTGCCCGGCCGCGCCACCGCCGCGCCCGCCGGCCTCACGCCGCCCGGAGGCGGGCGCGGCGCGCCCCACCACCGCGGCGTCCGGCCGCGTCGTCGTCCCGCCCACCGCCCTGCCGTCCTCGGACGCCTCGCGCCGCTCCGCCGTGCCCATCACCCTTGTCACTCCCCACCGCCGCCAGCCCACTGCTGAAGTCCGAAGACCCGGCTCCCCTTTGGCTGCCCGGCTTGCGCTGTTTTACGCCGCCCAGGTGCGGGACACGGCTCCTGTGGCCGATTCCGCCCCCATGTCCCACAGAGAAGGACGCGCGGACCGCCGTGAAGATTCCCGGCTGGGAAAGATTTCAGCCAACCACCCCCGAAAATGGGGGAGAAAGAGCCAGGGGCGACGTCCCGGAATGCGGGAGGCAATCTCCCGCAATGCCCGGACAACTCCACCTGTTCCGACGTCCTGCCGGAATCGAACCCTCCGGCCGGGTCTTCGAGTTGCCCCCGGGGCGGTAGTAGGCTCGCGCCGTTTGTTGACGCACATGTGTGCCTCCGGTCACCCGGGGGGCCGAGCTGGGGGAGGCCATGCGCTTTCGCGGGAAGTCCATCCGCCGGAAGATCGTGGCGCTGCTCCTCGTGCCGCTGGTGTCCCTGACCACGCTCTGGGCCTTCACCACCGTGATCACGAGCCGCGAGGCGAGCCACCTGTTCGACGTCTCGTCCGTGATGGAGGAGGTCGGCTACCCCGTCGAGGACACCGTCCGTGTCCTGCAGCAGGAACGCCGCCAGACCCTCGTCCATCTCGCCGACCCTCGCGCCTCCGACGGCCTCACCGCCCTCAAGCACAGCCGCACCGCCACCGACAGGGCCGTGGCCGCCGTCCGCAGGAACGCCTCCGGCGGTGACGTACGCGAGGCCATGCACGGAGACTCCGGCAAACTCGACGCCGCCCTCGACTCCTTCGAGGGCCTCCAGTCCCTGCGCCGCAGCGTCGACGACGGCACCCTCGACCGGCGTCAGGCCCTCGACCTCTACAACCGCCTGATCGACCCCTGCTACGTGCTGCTGGCCGATCTGCACGTGGTCGAGGACGTCGAACTCGACAAGCAGTACCGCGCCCTGGTGAACCTGGCCCGCGCCCGCGAACTGCTCTCCCGCCAGGACGCCCTGCTCGGCTCCGCCCTGATCGTCGGCAAGCTGTCCCCCACCGAGGTCCGCGACGTCTCCGACCTGACGGCCCAGCGCACCCTGCTGTACGACGTCGCCCTGCCCCAGCTCCCCGCGGACGAGCGCGACCGGTACGAGACGTTCTGGAGCAACGCCGCCACCGCCCCGCTGCGGGTGGGCGAGCAGGCCGCCGTCTTCGCCGAGGACGGAACGCCCCGCGGGGTCACCGCCACCAGCTGGGACACCGCCGCCGGAGAGGTGCTCGCCGAGCTCGGCACCCTCAACGACCAGGCCGGCGACCGCTATCAGGAGCGGGTGCGGCCCGTCGCCATGGGTGTCATCGCCAAGGCCGTCGCCGCCGGTGTGCTCGGCCTGGCCGCCCTGCTCGTCTCCCTGTTCCTCTCCGTGCGGGTGGGCCGGAAACTCGTCCGCGACCTCAGGCAGCTGCGCCTGGAGGCCCACGAAGCCTCCGGCGTGCGGCTGCCCAGCGTGATGCGCCGGCTCTCGGCCGGTGAACAGGTCGACATCGAGACCGAGGTCCCGCGCCTGGAGTACGACAAGAACGAGATAGGCGAGGTCGGCCAGGCCCTCAACACCCTCCAGCGCGCCGCCGTCGAGGCCGCCGTCAAGCAGGCCGAACTGCGGGCCGGCGTCTCCGAGGTGTTCGTCAACCTCGCCCGCCGCAGCCAGGTCCTGCTGCACAAGCAGCTCACCCTGCTCGACGCCATGGAGCGCAGGACGGACGACACCGAGGAACTCGCCGACCTGTTCCGGCTGGACCACCTGACCACCCGTATGCGCCGGCACGCCGAGGGCCTGGTGATCCTCTCCGGCGCCGCCCCCTCCCGGCAGTGGCGCAAGCCCGTGCAGCTGATGGACGTGGTGCGCGCCGCCGTCGCCGAGGTCGAGGACTACGAGCGCATCGAGGTCCGCCGCCTGCCCAGGGTCGCCGTCACCGGACCGGCCGTCGCCGACCTCACCCACCTGGTCGCCGAACTGCTGGAGAACGCCACGGTGTTCTCCCCGCCGCACACCGCCGTGCAGGTCGTCGGCGAACGCGTCGCCAACGGCTTCACCCTGGAGATCCACGACCGGGGCCTCGGCATGGCCGCCGACACCCTGCTCGACGCGAACCTCCGGCTTGCCGAGACCCCGGAGTTCGAGCTCTCCGACACCGACCGGCTCGGCCTGTTCGTGGTCAGCCGGCTCGCCCAGCGCCAGAACGTCCGGGTGTCCCTGCAGCCGTCCCCGTACGGCGGCACCACGGCGGTCGTCCTCATCCCCGACGCGCTGCTCACCGACGACGTCCCCGACACCAACGGCGTCGGATTCCGTCTCGACCGCCCGCGCCGCTCGGCGGAGAAGGAACCGGCGGAGAGCCGCCGCGCCGCGCTCTCCCAGGTGCCCGTGGCGCTGCCCGGCCTGCCCGCCTCCGTGCTGGACGGGCCGGTCGAACTGGAGGCGCCCGTCGACCTGGACGCTCTCGGCGGCTTCCCCGGCGGCCTGGACGACGAGGACGGCGAACGCGGCGGTCTGTTCCGTCCCCGCAGCACCCGCACCGACGACGGACGGTCCGGCCGTGACGCCGACCGGCAGGACCCCGACCACGGCCGTGCGACGGGCCCGGACGAACGGGACACGGGATCCGGTGAGCGGGGGAGCGCTCCCGTGCCCCTCACCCGCAGGACGACCCCCAAGCTGGTCAGCTCCCACGGCCGCCCGGTCCGCGACCAGCGCGCCCGGGGCGGACGGACGGACGACGACACGACAGCGCCGCCGCACACCCGGCCCGACGCGGACGAGCCTCCTCCGCTGCCGGCCCGGCGCCGCGGCGAGACCACGGCGGGCGGCCGGGGCATCGGCCGCACCGGCAAGGAGCCGGTCGCCGCGCTCCCCGGCCGCGGCGGCACCGGTGCGCCGACGCCGGACCCGGAGCAGCCGGACGCGGAGACACCGCCGCCGCTGCCCGCCCGCCGGCGGACCACCGCCCCCGCCCGGCACGCCGGATCGGTGGGCGAACGCGACGGCACCCCCGCGACCGCCGGCCCCGCCCGCGGCGCCCCGGCGCAGCCCTCGGCCGGACCGCCCGGCCCCACCGGCCGCCCCGCGACCACGGACGGCGGCCCCGACGACTCCTCTCCGGTCACCGACGACACGGACACCGGCACACCGCCGCCCGACGAGGCGGCCCTGCCCCGGCGCGTGCGGCAGGCCAGCCTGGCCCCGCAGCTCAAGCGCGACGCCGCGACCCGCAAAACCGACCGGGCCCGGCCCGTCGAACGGGACGCGGACGACGTGCGCAGCCGCATGGCCTCGCTCCAGCGAGGCTGGCAGCGCGGCCGGGAGGAGAACGCCGCGGGCGACGACGCCGGCAGCGGCACAGCACCACGACGAGGGAACAAGGGGGACGGTCGATGACCGAACCGAGCGCCACCGGCCACACCACGACCGACAAGGGGGAGCTGAACTGGCTCCTCGACGACCTGGTGGACCGCGTCGCCAGCATCCGCAAGGCGATCGTGCTCTCCGGCGACGGCCTGCCCACGGGGGCGTCCAAGGACCTCACCCGGGAGGACAGCGAGCACCTGGCCGCCGTCGCCTCCGGCTTCCACAGTCTCGCCAAGGGCGTGGGCCGCCACTTCGAGGCCGGCGAGGTCCGCCAGACCGTCGTCGAACTCGACGAGGCGTTCCTGTTCGTCACCGCGGCCGGCGACGGCAGCTGCCTCGCGGTCCTCGCCGACGCCGACTCCGACGTCGGCCAGGTGGCCTACGAGATGACCCTCCTGGTGAAGCGGGTCGGCGCGCATCTGGGCGCCGCGCCACGCACCGATCTGCCCTCGGGCGGGTAGTGGGACGACATGAGCGCTCACGGTCAGGGTAGAAGCCACTGGTTCGACGACGAGGCCGGACCGGTCGTCCGTCCGTACGCCATGACGCGGGGCCGCACCACCAGTGCGGCCCAGCACCGCCTCGACCTGATCGCCGTGGTCGTCGCGGAGCCGCACGCCGACGACCCGGAGGACGACCCCACCCTCTCCCCGGAGCACGTCGACATCGTCGGCCTGTGCCGCGACGCCCCGCAGACGGTCGCCGAGATCGCCGCCGGACTCGACGTGCCGGTCGGCGTGGTCCGGGTACTCGTCGGTGATCTCGTGGACGCGGAACTCGTCCATGTGAACCGTCCGGTACCCCCGGCCGAGCTGCCGGACGAGAGTATTCTGCGCGACGTGATCAACGGCCTCCGGGCGCTGTGACCGGCGCGGAAGCGGGGTAGTGACGTGACAGGCTGGCAGTTCTGGGTCGATCGGGGCGGCACCTTCACCGACATCGTCGCGCGGCGCCCCGACGGCCGGCTGCTCACCCGCAAGGTGCTGTCCGACAATCCCGCCCCGGATCGCTCGGCACCGCCCGGGACCGACGCGGCGGTCGCCGGCGTCCGTGCGCTGCTGGCCGGCTCCGACGACCCGGTCGATGTCGTCCGCATGGGGACCACCGTCGCCACCAACGCCCTGCTCGAACGCAAGGGGGAGCGCACGCTGCTGGTCGTCACCCGCGGCTTCCGCGACGCCCTGCGCATCGCCTACCAGAACCGCCCCCACATCTTCGCGCGCCGCATCGACCTGCCCGAGCTGCTCCACGAACGCGTCGTCGAGGTGGACGAACGCGTCGCCGCCGACGGCACCGTCCTGCGGGCCCCCGACCTCCATGCCCTCACCGAGCCTCTGAGGCAGGCGTACGAGGACGGTATCCGGGCCGTTGCCGTGGTCTGCCTGCACAGCGACCGCCACCCCGCCCACGAGCAGTCCGTCGGGGAACTCGCCGCCCGCGTCGGCTTCCCGCAGATCTCCCTGTCCAGCGAGGTCAGCCCGCTGATGAAGCTGGTGCCGCGCGGGGACACCGCCGTCGTCGACGCCTACCTCTCACCGGTGCTGCGCCGCTATGTGCGCCAGGTCGCCGACGCGCTTGAAGGCGTACGGCTGATGTTCATGCAGTCCAACGGCGGCCTCACCGAGGCCCGGCAGTTCCGCGGCAAGGACGCGATCCTGTCCGGACCGGCCGGCGGGATCGTCGGCATGGCCCGCATGTCGCAGCTCGCCGGCTTCGACCGCGTCATCGGCTTCGACATGGGCGGCACCTCCACCGACGTCTCCCACTTCGCCGGCGCGTACGAGCGCGTCTTCACCACGCGGATCTCCGGGGTCCGGCTGCGCGCGCCGATGCTCGACATCCACACCGTGGCCGCCGGCGGCGGCTCGGTCCTCCACTTCGACGGCTCCCGCTACCGCGTCGGACCCGACTCCGCGGGCGCCGACCCCGGCCCCGCCTGTTACCGGCGTGGCGGTCCGCTCGCCGTCACCGACGCCAACGTCATGCTGGGCCGCATCCAGCCCGACCACTTCCCCGCCGTGTTCGGACCCGACGGCGACCAGCCGCTCGACCGGGACGTGGTACGCAAGCGCTTCACCGCCCTCGCCCGCGAGATCCACGAGCGCACCGGCGACGACCGCACCCCCGAACAGGTCGCCGAGGGCTATCTGCAGGTCGCGGTCGCCAACATCGCCGGCGCCGTGAAGCGGATCTCCGTGCAGAAGGGCCACGACATCACCCGGTACGCCCTCACCACCTTCGGCGGGGCGGGCGGACAGCACGCCTGCATGGTCGCCGACTCCCTCGGCATCCGCACCGTCCTCGTCCCGCCCATGGCGGGAGTGCTGTCCGCGCTCGGCATCGGCCTCGCCGACACCACCGCCATGCGGGAACGCTCCGTCGAGGCCCCCCTGGAACCCGCCGCGATGCCCGGCGTCCTCAGGACCGCCGACGACCTGGAGGCGGCCGCACGCGCCGAACTCCTCGCCGAGGACGTCCCCGCGGAACGCGTCGAGGTCACCCGTCGGGCCCAGCTCCGCTACGACGGCACCGACACCGCCCTCACCGTCGAGCTCACCGAACCCGACGCGATGCGCCGCGCCTTCGAGGAACGCCACCGCGCCACCTACTCCTTCACCCTCGACCGTCCGATCGTCGTCGAGGCACTCTCCGTCGAAGCCACCGGCGTCACCGAACCCCCCGACCTGTCCGCCCTCGCCCCCCACCGCGGCACCCCCCGCTCCGGCGCCCCCGTCCCGCGCACCGTCCGCCTCCACACCAAGGGCGCCTGGCGCGACGTCGCCCTGCACCGCCGGGAGGACCTTCCACCCGGACACCCCGTCACCGGCCCGGCGGTCATCACCGAGTCCGGAGCGACGACCGTCGTCGACGACGGCTGGCGGGCCGAGGCGAACGACGACGGGCATCTGGTCATGGAACGCGCGACGGTCACGGAGAGTTCCGACGTCGACACGCAGGCCGACCCCGTCCTGCTCGAAGTCTTCAACAACCTCTTCATGTCCATCGCCGAACAGATGGGCGCCCGCCTGGAGTCCACCGCCCAGTCCGTCAACATCAAGGAGCGCCTGGACTTCTCGTGCGCCCTCTTCGACCCCGACGGGAACCTGGTGGCCAACGCCCCGCACATCCCCGTCCACCTGGGCTCGATGGGCACCAGCGTCAAGGAGGTCATCCGGCGGCGCGGCGCCGCCATGCGCCCCGGCGACACCTATGCCGTGAACGACCCGTACCACGGCGGCACCCACCTGCCCGACGTCACCGTGATCACCCCGGTGTTCGGCACCGGGCCCGCGGGCGACACGGAGCGTGACGCCCCCGAGGTCCTCTTCCACGTCGCCTCACGCGGCCATCACGCCGAGATCGGCGGCATCGCCCCGGGCTCCATGCCCGCCCACAGCCGCACCATCGACGAGGAGGGCGTCCTCTTCGACAACTGGCTGCTCACCGAGAACGGCCGGTTCCGCGAGGAGGAGACCCTCCGCCTGCTCACCGAGGCGCCCCACCCCTCCCGCAACACCTCGACCAACCTCGCCGACCTGCGCGCCCAGATCGCCGCCAACCACAAGGGCGTCGAAGAGGTCGGCCGCATGATCGACACCTACGGCCTCGACGTCGTCCAGGCCTACATGCGGCACGTGCAGGACAACGCCGAGGAAGCGGTGCGCCGCGTCGTCGACGCCCTCGACGACGGCGAGTACACGTATGAGACCGACTCGGGCGCCGTCATCCGCGTACAGATCCGCGTCGACCACGCCGCCCGCTCCGCGACCATCGACTTCACCGGCACCTCCGCCCAGCTGCCCACCAACTTCAACGCACCCTTCTCCGTCGTCAACGCGGCCGTCCTGTACGTCTTCCGCACCCTCGTCGCCGACGACATCCCGCTCAACGACGGCTGCCTGCGCCCGCTCGACATCGTCGTCCCGCCCGGTTCGCTGCTGGCGCCCGAACCCCCGGCCGCCGTCGTCGCCGGCAACGTCGAAACCTCACAGGCCGTCACCGGTGCCCTCTACGCGGCGCTCGGCGTCCAGGCCGAGGGGTCCGGCACGATGAACAACGTCACCTTCGGCAACGCCCGGCACCAGTACTACGAGACCGTGGCGTCCGGCTCCGGCGCAGGCGACGGCTACCCGGGTGCCCCCGTCGTCCAGACCCACATGACCAACTCCCGGCTCACCGACCCGGAGATCCTGGAGTGGCGGCTGCCGGTCCGCCTGGAGGAGTTCGCCGTACGCCGGGGCAGCGGCGGCGCCGGGCGGTGGCACGGCGGGGACGGAGCCGTGCGGCGCATCCGCTTCCTGGAACCCATGACGGTCTCCACCCTGTCCCAGCACCGCCGGGTGCCGCCCTACGGCATGGCCGGAGGCGCCCCCGGAGCAGCGGGCGCCAACCGGATCGAGCGGGCCGACGGCAGCGTCACCCGGCTCGCCGGCAGCGACACGGCGGACGTCGGCGCCGACGACGTACTCGTCATCGAAACCCCCGGCGGCGGGGGATACGGCCCGCCGCCCGACCCCCATCAAGCAGGAGAAGAGATCGATGATCTTCGGGCGTTCTGAGCGCGGCAAGCCCCCGGTCGAGCCCGTCACGCTCAAGATCCTCGTGGCCGGCGGCTTCGGCGTGGGCAAGACCACGCTCGTGGGCGCGGTCAGCGAGATCCGGCCGCTGCGCACCGAGGAACTCCTCACCGAGGCCGGGCGGCCCGTCGACGACACCAGCGGTGTCGAGGCGAAGAGCACCACCACGGTGGCCATGGACTTCGGCCGCATCACGCTGCGCGAGGACCTGGTGCTGTACCTCTTCGGCACCCCAGGCCAGGAACGTTTCTGGTTCATGTGGGACGAATTGTCCGAGGGCGCCCTAGGAGCGGTCGTCCTCGCCGACACCCGACGACTCGAGGACTGCTTCGCCGCCGTCGACTACTTCGAGCGGCGCTCCATACCGTTCGTCGTCGGCGTCAACTGTTTCGAGGGATCCGCCCGTTATCCGGACGACGCCGTCCGGCGGGCTCTCGACCTGGACGACCACGTGCCCCTGGTGATGTGCGACGCGCGCGACCGCGAGTCGGTCAAGGAGGTCCTCGTCGGCGTCGTCCAGCACGCCATGACCGAGGCCGCGCGCCGGCGCAGCGCGGTCACCACCTGAGGACCGGCGCGGAACGCGGCCCGTGTCCCCGCCGGCCGGGACACGGGCCGCCGCGCGCGAGCGGAGCACCACGCGCGCGTGGATGAGCGGCGGAGCACCACGCGCGCGTGGACCTCAGTCCTCGCCCTCCTCGACCCAGCCGAGGCTCTTCTCCACCGCCTTGCGCCAGTTGCCGTACTCGCGGTCCCGTACGGACGCCGCCATGGCCGGTGTCCACTCCGCGTCCTTCTGCCAGTGCGACTTCAGTTCGTCCAGGCCGTTCCACACCCCCGTCGCCAGTCCGGCCGCGTAGGCGGCGCCCAGGCAGGTCGTCTCCGAGACCCGGGGTCTGATCACCGGCACCCCGAGTACGTCCGCCTGGTGCTGCATCAACAGGTCGTTCTTCGTCATGCCGCCGTCGACCTTGAGAGTCGTGATCCGTACCCCGGAGTCCTGGTACATGGCGTCGACGACCTCACGCGTCTGCCAGCTCGTCGCCTCCAGCACCGCGCGCGCGAGATGGGCCTTGGTGACGTAACGGGTCAGGCCCGTGACCACACCGCGCGCGTCGGAGCGCCAGTACGGCGCGAACAGGCCGGAGAAGGCGGGCACGATGTAGGCGCCGCCGTTGTCCTCCACGCTCGCCGCCAGCGGTTCGATCTCGTCCGCGGTGCGGATGATGCCAAGCTGGTCGCGGAACCACTGCACCAGCGCGCCGGTGATGGCGATCGACCCTTCCAGGCAGTAGACGGGCGCCTCCACGCCGATCTTGTAGCCCATCGTGGTGAGCAGCCCGTTCTTCGACGGCACGGGCCGGCTGCCGGTGTTGAGGAGCAGGAAACTCCCGGTGCCGTAGGTGTTCTTGGCGGTGCCGACGTCGTAGCAGGCCTGCCCGAAGACCGCGGCCTGCTGGTCGCCCAGCGCGGAGGCCACGGGCACCCCGGCCAGCTGGCCCACGGCGGTGCCGTAGACCTCGGACGAGGACCTGATCTCCGGGAGGACGGCCTCCGGCACGTTCATCGCGGACAGGATGGAGGAGTCCCACTGGAGGGTCTCCAGGTTCATCAGCATGGTGCGCCCGGCGTTGGTGACGTCGGTGACGTGCCGTCCGCCGTCGGTGCCGCCGGTGAGGTTCCAGATCAGCCAGGAGTCGATGGTGCCGAACGCGATCTCGCCGTTCTCCGCGCGGGCCCGCAGCCCGGGCACGTTGTCCAGCAGCCAGGCGGCCTTGGGCCCGGAGAAGTAGCTGGCGAGCGGCAGTCCGGTCCGCTCGCGGAACCGGTCCTGCCCGTCCGGGCCGCCCAGTCGGGCGCAGAGCCCGGCGGTCCTGGTGTCCTGCCACACGATGGCGTTGTGCACGGGCTTGCCCGTGGCCCGGTCCCACAGGACCGTCGTCTCACGCTGGTTGGTGATGCCGAGGGCGCTGAGCTGGTCCGCGCGCAGGCCCGCCTTGGCGAGCGCGCCGGCCACCACGGCCTGCACCTTGGACCAGATCTCCGTGGCGTCGTGCTCCACCCAGCCCGGCTTCGGGAAGATCTGGCGGTGCTCGCGCTGGTCGACGGCGACGATCGCGCCGTGCTGGTTGAAGACGATGCACCGGCTGGACGTGGTGCCCTGGTCGATCGCGGCGACGAACTTGTCCGTCATGACGTCCCCTTCGTCGGTTCTGCGGAGTCAGAAGGCTGCGTTGAACACGAGCCCGGACAGCGCCCCGCCGATGAGCGGCCCCACGACGGGAACCCACGCGTACCCCCAGTCCGAGGTGCCCTTGCGGGGGATCGGGAGCAGCGCGTGCACGATGCGCGGGCCGAGGTCACGGGCCGGGTTGATGGCGTATCCGGTGGGGCCGCCGAGCGACAGGCCGATGCCCACGACCAGGAACGACACGATGAGGATCGAGGTGCCCGACTCGCCGAGCCCCTTGGTGAGACCGAACGCCAGGATCGGCAGCACCAGACCCATGGTCGCGATGATCTCGGTGACGAGGTTGGCGACCGGGCGGCGGATCGCCGGGGTGGTGGAGAAGACGCCGAGCGTCGGCTGGGAGATGTCCTCCTCGGCGTTCGCCTCGAACTGCGCGTAGTAGACCAGCCAGCACAGCACGGCGCCGAGCATGGCACCGACCATCTGCCCGGCCACGTAGACGGGGACCTTGTCCCACTCGCCGGTGTCGACGGCGATCCCGAGGGTGACCGCCGGGTTGAGGTGGCCCCCGGACAGCGGGGCCGCGGTGTACGCCCCGGCCATCACGCCGAAGCCCCAGCCCAGCGCGATGACCACCCAGCCGGCGTCCTTCGCCTTCGAGTAGTTGAGGACGACGGCGGCGACCACGCCGGCGCCGAAGAGGATGAGGATGGCGGTGCCGATGACCTCGCCGACGAATATGTCTCCGTTGCTCATGGCGGCTCCTGGGCCGGGGCCCAGGACGGTCGGCCCCGGACCTCACGTGCAGGGTGCGTTTCCGTGGCGACTTCAGCCGAAGGCGGGGAGGATCCGCGCCCCGCCCGGCGTCCGTGACGAGCGTGCCGTCGCAGCCGCACCGCCCGTGGGGGAGTCCTGGCGCCGCTGGGGACGCCTGCTGTGGCGCGCCAAAATGCGCCGAGATGTACGGCGATGTCGACTGACACCGGAAGTGTTCACCGGTGCTCAGAAAGCGTCAAGGTCGGTGACAGAACGGGTCGGAGCGCCTGCTTCCGTACGGTGGCCCCCGTCTGATAAATGCAGGGGACATGACACGTTCTCCCCGCGCGGTACGCGCCCTGGTCACCGCCCTCGCCGCCCTGCTCACCGCGACCGCGGCGGCCGCACCCGCCCGGGCGACCCCCGAACCCAAGGCGCCCCGCGACTTCGTGGCCCTCCACAGCGTCGACCCGACGATCCTGCACGAGATCCGCTACGTCACGCCGCACAACTTCGTCGGCGAACCCGTCGACGGCTACCGTCAGCCCCTGTGCATCCTCACCCGCCCCGCCGCCGAGGCCCTGCGCACCGCCCAGCGACGGCTGCTTCCGCAGGGCTACTCCCTCAAGGTGTACGACTGCTACCGGCCCCAGCGTGCCGTGGACCACTTCGTGCGCTGGGCCGAGGACCTCGACGACCAGACCATGAAGGCCGAGTTCTACCCCGACGTCGACAAGACCCGGCTGTTCGCCGACGGTTACATCGCGGAGAAGTCCGGCCACAGCCGCGGCTCCACGGTCGACCTCACCCTCGTGAAGCTCCCGGCCCGCCCCACCCNCCCCTACCACCCCGGCGAGCCGCTCACCCCCTGCTTCGCGCCCAAGAACCAGCGGTTCCCCGACAACTCCGTGGACATGGGCACCGGTTACGACTGCTTCGACACCCTCAGCCACACCCTCGACCCGCGCGTGACGGGCGTCCAGCACGCCAACCGGATGCTGCTCAAGAACACCCTGGAGGACCTCGGCTTCGTGAACCTCGCCGAGGAGTGGTGGCACTACACCTTCAAGCCCGAGGCGTACCCCGACACCTACTTCGACTTCCCCGTGTCCCGCAGGTCCGTCGCCGGCCACCGCTGAACCGCCCTCCCTGGACGCCCTCCCGGAGACGCCCCTTCCGCCATCGGATACAGTCCCGCGCGTGTCCGATAATCATGTTCCCAACTCCGCGGCGAATTCCCACTGTTCGTCCTGCGGCACGCCCTACGGAGAGGGCGTCTCCGCCTGGCCGCGCACGTGCCCCGCCTGCGGCACCGTGGCCTACCGCAACCCGCTCCCCGTCGCCGTCGCCCTGCTGCCCGTGTACGACGCCCAGGGCACCTCCCTGGTCGTCGTCACCCGGGCCATCCCGCCGGCGAACGGCGGAACGGCCCTGCCCGGCGGCTACATCGACCACGGCGAGGACTGGCGCCACGCCGTCGTCCGCGAACTCAAGGAGGAGACCGGCATCGACGCGGCGAGCCGCGACGTACGCCTGGCCGACGCCATGAGCGCCCCCGACGGCCACCTGCTGCTGTTCGGACTGCTGCCCGAGCGCCCGGCGGACGGCCTGCCCGCCTCCGCGCCCACCGACGAGACCACGGGCACGCATCTGCTGCGCCGCCCCGAGGAACTCGCCTTCCCGCTGCACACCCTCGCGGTACGCGCCTTCTTCGAGGGCCGCTACATCTGATCCGCGGGCCGGCCGAGCCCGCGGACCCGCACGGGCCAGGACGGCTCACGAGCGCCGTCCTCGGCCTCCCGCCGCACCACGACCCGCGAGCCCGACCAGGTCACGGAGTACCGCTCGATCTCCGGCTCCACCCCGCCGTCGCCGATGTCCGGCACCACCAGCCCGCCCCCGCTCCGGCCCGGGGCGGGCGCCCACACCTCCAGCTCCGTCCCGCCGTCCTCACCACGCACCGCGATCACCGCACCAGCACGCGCGAACACCGGTATCCGCCCCAACGGGGCGTCGACCGGCACCCTCACCGGCCCCTCGTACACCCGCTCCGTCGCCGTGTCGTACCACCGTCCGCGCGGCAGCCGCACCTCCCGCCGGACCGCGCCCGGCTCGACCACCGGCGCCACCAGCAGCGCGTCACCCAGCAGGAAGGCGTCCTCGCAGTCCCGCAACGCCCGCTCCTCCGGCGCCGCCCACCACACCGGCCGTACGACAGGCGTACCCGTACGCCGCGCCACATGCGCCAGCGTCATGAAGTACGGCAGCAGACGCCGCCGTTCCAGCAGCGCCACACGCGCGTGCTCCAGCACCTCGGCCCCGCACTCCCACGGCCCGCCCTCCGCCGGCGTACCGGCCCGTGTGCGCAGCAACGGCAGATGGGCAGCCAACTGGAGCCGCCGCACGTACAGTTCCGGCGAGTGCTCGTTGCCGGTGCGGGCGACATCCACCCCCGAGAAGGGCACCCCGCACAGCCCCAGCCCGAGCACCAGCGCCAGCGACGCCCGCAGCCCGGGCCATCCCGCCGCCCCCTCGTCCGACCAGATCCCGCCGTAACGCTGCTGTCCCGCCCACCCGGACCGGGACAACACGAACGGCCGCTCCCCGGACGCCCCGTCGCCCTCCAGCCCCTCGTACGCCGCCCCGGCCAGGCACAGCCCGTACACGTTGTGCGCCTCCCGCCCGACCGCGGCGGGGGAGTCCAGCGTGTGCCACACCCCCGCGAAGCCCCGCGCCGTCCGCTCCGCGTACCAGCCGCCCCACCAGGTCCGCACGCGCGCGTCCGCGAGGTCCGGGAGCACCGCCTCGCCGCGCCGGCCCACCGCGCGCACCACCTCCCCGGACCCGTCCCGAACGAAGGCGTCCCGGCGCGTCCCCTCCTCGTACACACCGCCGCCGGGCAGCACCGCGACGGCCGGGGCCACGACCGACACCAGCCGGATCCCCTCCCTCCGCAGCTCGTCCGCGAGGACCGGCAGCTTCGGGAAACGCTCCTGGTCGACCGTGAACGCCCGGCGGGCGTCGAGATGGCCGGCCCCCAGGTGCACGGCGTCCAGCGGCAGCCCGTGCTCCCGGTGGTCCGCGACCGCCCGCCGCACCTCGTCCTCACCGCCCGAGCCCTCCCGCATCTGGTGATGCCCGAACGCCCACGCCGGAGGCAGCGCCGGCGCCCCGGTCAGCGACGCCCACGCCAGCAGGACCCGCGCCGGCGTGCCGACCATCACCCAGCCGCGCGCCGGACCGCCCTCCATGCGCAGCTCGCTCGTCCCCGCACGGTCGTGCCCGGAACCGGCACCCTCCTCACCCTCCCGCAGCGTCACCGTGCCGTCCCACGGGTTGTCGTGGAACACCAGATGCGTGCCCGCGTCGGCCACCACCAGCTGCACCGGCATCGTCACCGGCGACGCGCCGGCCCGGTCCCCTGGCACGGCGTTCCACAGACGATGCTTCCCGTCCCGCAGCCGGGGCCCCTCCGCCCGCCCCCCGAGGCCGAAGAAACGCGCGTCCGCCGGCACCTCGGAACGCTGCATCCAGCGCGCCGCGCCCCCGTCCGCCGGCTCCCACCAGCGCGGCGGCAGATCCCGCCGCAGGGTCACACCGCCGGGCGTGAGCACCTGCACCGCGCCGTGCCGCGACACCGCGACCGTCACGCGCTCGGCCACCACACGCCAGCCGCCGTCCGTGTCCGGCTCCAGCGCCGCCCGCGGATCCGGCTCGGGACAGGCACCGGCCAGCGCGTACGACGGCTCCGGACCCACCCCGTCCCAGCCCCAGAACACCGCACCGTTCACCGCCACGAGGATCCGCAGCTCCGACCGGGCGAACCTGATCACACCCCCGCCCGGCCCCGGCTCCACCTCCCGCACGACCCCCGGCACCCGCGCCCGCACCGGCCCGTGAGGCGCCGGCCCGGTGGCGTCGGCCCGCAGCCTGCGCCACGCTGCTCGTACCGTGCGCACCCCCCTCGCCACGCCCGCCACACCGACCGAGAACCACGAACGCACCAGGTCACGACCGTTCATGCTGCTCACCCTGCCATCGACCGAGCCCCGCAAGCGTGGCGTTCAACTGCCGTTCACCCGTGATCGGACCACATCCTCACGACAGGGACTATGTGGGGGGCACCCTGGTGCAGAAGTCGATCACATGGCATCGTCCCTGTCAGCCGCGTCACGCGCACACCCCAGCCCGTGCGCGGAGGACGCACACGACGCGCACAGTCCGGGAGCCGCCCCATGACGACCGTGAACCCCCAGCCGCTCTGGCAGCCGACACCGGAACGCATCGACCGGGCACGCATCACCCGGTTCCAGGCCTGGGCAGCCCAGCACCACGGCGCCCCCGCCGACGGCGGGTACGCGGCGCTCCACCAGTGGTCCGTCGAGGAGCTGGAGACCTTCTGGGAAGCGGTCACGGAGTGGTTCGACGTCCGCTTCTCCACGCCCTGGGAGCGCGTCCTCGCCGACCGCTCCATGCCCGGCGCCCGGTGGTTCCCCGGAGCCACCCTCAACTACGCCGAACACGCCCTGCGCGCGGTCGAGTCCCGCGCCGACGAGCCGGCGCTCCTCCACGTGGACGAGACCCACGAACCCCGCCCCGTGACCTGGGCCGAACTGCGCCGCCAGGTCGGCTCCCTCGCCGCCGAACTCCGCGCCCTCGGCGTGCGCCCCGGCGACCGCGTCAGCGGCTACCTCCCGAACATCCCGCAGGCCGTCGTCGCCTTCCTCGCCACCGCGGCCGTCGGCGGCGTGTGGACCTCCTGCGCCCCCGACTTCGGCGCGCGCAGCGTCCTCGACCGCTTCCAGCAGGTCGAACCGGTCGTCCTGTTCACCGTGGACGGCTACCGCTACGGCGGCAAGGAGCACGACCGCCGCGACATCGTCGCCGAACTCCGCCGTGAACTGCCGACCGTGCGCGCCGTCGTGCACATCCCGCTGCTCGGCACCGAGGCCCCCGACGGCGCGCTGGAGTGGTCCGCCCTCACCGCCGCGGACACCGAGCCGGTCTTCGCACAGGTGCCCTTCGACCACCCGCTGTGGGTGCTCTACTCCTCCGGCACCACCGGCCTGCCCAAGGCCATCGTCCAGTCCCAGGGCGGCATCCTCGTCGAGCACCTCAAGCAGCTCGGCCTGCACTGCGACCTCGGCCCCGAGGACCGCTTCTTCTGGTACACCTCGACCGGCTGGATGATGTGGAACTTCCTCGTCTCCGGCCTCCTCACCGGCACCACGATCGTCCTCTACGACGGCAGCCCCGGGTACCCCGACACCGGGGCCCAGTGGCGCATCGCCGAACGCACCGGCGCCACCCTCTACGGCACCTCCGCCGCGTACGTCATGGCGTGCCGCAAGGCCGGCGTCCACCCCGCACGCGACCACGACCTGTCCGCGGTGAAGTGCGTGGCCACCACCGGCTCCCCGCTGCCGCCCGACGGCTTCCGCTGGCTGCACGACGAGTTCGCCGAGAGCGGGGCCGACCTGTGGATCGCCTCCGTCAGCGGCGGCACCGACGTCTGCTCCTGCTTCGCCGGAGCCGTCCCCACCCTCCCCGTCCACGTCGGCGAACTCCAGGCCCCCTGCCTCGGCACCGACCTGCAATCTTGGGACCCCAGCGGCAAACCCCTCACCGACGAGGTCGGCGAACTCGTGGTCACCAACCCCATGCCGTCCATGCCCATCCACTTCTGGAACGACCCCGACGGCAGCCGCTACCACGACAGCTACTTCGACACCTACCCCGGCGTCTGGCGCCACGGCGACTGGATCACCCTCACCTCGCGAGGCTCCGTCGTCATCCACGGCCGCTCCGACTCCACCCTCAACCGCCAAGGCGTCCGCATGGGCTCAGCCGACATCTACGAGGCGGTGGAACGGCTCCCCGAGATCAGGGAGTCCCTCGTCGTCGGCATCGAACAGCCCGACGGCGGCTACTGGATGCCGCTCTTCGTCCACCTCGCGCCCGGCGCCACCCTGGACGACGACCTGCTCGGACGCATCAAGCAGACCATCCGCACCCAGCTCTCACCGCGGCACGTCCCCGACGAGATCATCGAGGTGCCCGGCATCCCGCACACCCTCACCGGCAAGCGCATCGAGGTCCCGGTCAAGCGACTCCTCCAGGGCACCCCGCTCGAGAAGGCCGTCAACCCCGGCTCCATCGACAACCTCGACCTGCTCACCCACTACCAGGAGCTGGCCCGCGCCCGCCCCTGAGCCGCCCCCGGACCGGACCCGCCGTCGTCTCCCCCCGCCCGTTGTCAGTGCCGCCGATTACTGTCAGTGAGCATTGATCGACCGTGCAGAGGGGGAGACATGGCGTACACCGACCACCGGACCCTGCGACGCGTCCTGCGCCGCGAAATCGCCGGCACCATCGGCCTGCTGACCGACGAACACGACTTCCGCGCCATGCGGCGCTACGACACCTTCGTCTTCGACGACCACGCGACCTACCTGAAACATGTGGAAGCGGTCCTGCGGAGCCGCGCCCTCCAGGGCAGCCACACCACGGTGGCCCTCTTCGACCCCGAGGAGTACGCCGAGTACTGCGCCCAGCGCGGCCTCGACCCCGACAGCCACCTCAGCCGCACCCGCTTCACCGCCGAGCGCGCCGCCACCGGCCCCGCCGTCCCCTACGACGGCCGGCCGCTGACCGACCTCATGACCACCCTCGTCGACGAAGCCGTCCGCTGCGCCACCTGGGAGTACGCCACCACCCTCCTCGCCCGCCTCGGCCCTTGCGCCTCCTGCGGCGAGGACCTCGGACACGCGGCCTTCGCCCGCGCCTCCCACCTCGTGTCCCGTATCCTCGACACCGCCCCACCGGGCGACCGCCACCTCGTCTGCAGCGTCTCCGGACCACCCGAATCCCTCGTCGCCGTACTGCACGCGGACGACACCGACGACGGCGTACGCATCGACGAGACCGAGGCCCTGGAGTTCACCACCGTCCTCGCCGTCGGCCTCGCCACCGCCGGTCCCGGCGGCCTCGTGATGCGCACCAGCACACCGGGCACCCCCGACCGCGTCCACGGCTGGCGCCTGCGCTCCCACGTCCTCGTCCCCCTCACCGCCGGAGAGGTCTTCGACGCCTACTGCACCGACGCCGAGACGGGCGAGATCATCCCGCCCGAGTCCAACGTCGACTACTGCGCGTCACCCGACCTCACCGCCGACGACACCGGCCCGCACCACCGGCACTGAGCGCACAGCACACGGGGCGCCCCACGTCAGTGGAGCGCCCCAGGGCACAGAGACCGGCGGACGTCACTCGCCCGACAGCACCGCCTGCGCCGCGTTCCGCGCGTCGTCCGCGCTGTCCGCGGCCCGGGCGGCCGCGGCGGCCCGCTCGCACTGCGCCAGCGTGAACTTCGCCAGCGAGGCACGCACGTAAGGAATGGACGCCGCACCCATCGAGAGCGAGGTGACACCCAGCCCCGTCAGCACACACGCCAGCAGCGGATCCGACGCTGCCTCACCGCACACACCGCAGCTCTTGCCCTCGGCCCGCGCCGCCTCGGCGGACAGCGCCACCAGGTCGAGCAGCGCCGGCTGCCACGGGTCCTGCAGCCTGGACACCGCGCCCACCTGACGGTCCGCGGCGAACGTGTACTGCGCCAGGTCGTTCGTCCCCAGCGACAGGAACTCCACCTCCTGCAGCACCGAGCGGGCCCGCAGCGCCGCCGAGGGAATCTCGACCATCGCGCCGAACTTCGCCCGCAGCCCGGCCTCCCGGCACGCGTCCGCGAACGCCTTGGCGTCGGCCCGGTCCGCCACCATCGGGGCCATCACGTCGAGGTGGACGGGCAGCCCCTCCGCGGCCTTGGCCAGCGCCGTCAGCTGGGTGCGCAGCACCTCGGGGTGGTCGAGCAGGGTCCGCAGACCGCGCACGCCCAGCGCCGGGTTCGGTTCGTCGGCCGGGGTGAGGAAGTCCAGCGGCTTGTCCGCCCCCGCGTCGAGCACCCGCACCACGACCCGGCCCTCGGGGAAGGCCTCGAGCACCTGCCGGTAGGCCTCGACCTGCTTCTCCTCGGACGGAGCGTTCTTGCTGTCGTCGAGGAACAGGAACTCGGTACGGAACAGACCGACGCCCTCGGCGCCCGCCTCCACCGCGGCCGGCACGTCCGCGGGCCCGCCGATGTTGGCCAGCAGCGGCACCTTGTGCCCGTCGGCCGTCGCACCCGGCCCGGTCGACGCGGCCAGCGCCGCCTTCCGCTCGGCGGCCGCCGCCTCCAGCGAGGTCCTGCGCTCGTCGGTGGGGTTCACGAAGATCTCGCCCGAGCTGCCGTCGACCGCTATCAGCGTGCCCTCGGCGATCTCACCGGCACCCGGAAGGGCCACGACCGCCGGCACACCCAGCGCGCGCGCCAGGATCGCGCTGTGACTGGTGGGCCCGCCCTCCTCGGTGACGAAGCCCAGCACCAGCGTCGGATCCAGCAGCGCCGTGTCCGCCGGCGCCAGATCACGGGCGACCAGGACGTACGGCTCGTCGCTGTCCGGCACACCCGGCATGGGGACGCCGAGCAGCCGCGCCACGATGCGGTTGCGCACGTCGTCGAGATCGGCCACCCGGCCCGCCAGGTACTCGCCCGCGTTCGCCAGCAGCTCCCGGTACGAGGCGAACGCGTCGTAGACGCCACGCTCGGCGGAACTGCCCACGGCGATGCGCCGCTCCACGTCGGCGATCAGCTCGGGGTCCTGGGCCATCAGGGCCTGCGCCTCGAGCACCGCCTGCGCCTCGCCCCCGGCGAGGTTGCCGCGCGCCGTCAGATCGGCGGCGACCGCCTCCACGGCCTGCCGGGCGCGCTGCTGCTCACGCTCCGCCTCTTCCGCCGGGATCTGCTTGGCCGGCGGTTCCAGCACCGCCGTGCCCATGTGCCGAACCTCGCCGATCGCCACACCGTGGCTCACGCCGACGCCTCGCAGCGTTGTCTCCATCTCACCCGTCTCCGATAAAGCGGCGGGTCCCGCCGCAGCGTTCGTTGTCCTTGTGCCGTCGCGGGACGGCCCCGCGTCACTGCCAGGAGAAGAGCGCGTCGCCCGTCTTCACGTCACCGTCTTCACGGAGCTCGAAGAGGGCGTCCGCGGTGGCCTCCAGGGCCACGACCGGGCACACCGGGGACTTGCCGGCGGCTTCGACGGCGGCCGGGTCCCAGCGGACGATGCCCTGACCGCGCCGCACGGTGTCGCCCTTGTTGACGAGCAGCTCAAAACCCTCGCCGTTGAGCTGAACGGTGTCGATGCCGAGGTGGGTGAGGACGCCGTGCCCGTTCTCGTCGACGACGACGAACGCGTGCGGGTGAAGAGAGACGATCACGCCGTCGACGGGGGAGACGGCCTCGGAAGGCTCCCGCACGGGGTCGATCGCGGTGCCGGGGCCGACCATGGCGCCGGAGAAGACCGGGTCGGGCACGGCCGCCAGGCCGATGGCCCGGCCTGCGAGCGGGGACGTCACGGTGGTCATGGGAAGCCTCCGAAGAAGTGGAGATCTGTACGAGCGCCGTCACTGGCTGTCTCCGGCGTGCTGTTCAGCAGGGTATGTCATATGACGTACCGGTTCCGGGGGACAGGTCCAGGTCTGTGGTCCAGACAAGAGGTCTAGACCACCCACCCTAATCGATTTGCACGGCGCCTGCGACCCCGTGTACAGTTTTAAACCTGCCTGGGGCTGAGGGATGCGCACACGCTTCCTGGACGCCGGGCAGCAATCCAACTCGTCAGATCCTCTCCTTGGATCGCCTTCTGCATGCCTGCGGGACGGTGGTCAGAGGGCCGGAAAAACCCTGATAGAGTTTGGAAACACCGAAGGGAAGCGCCCGAAGGAAAGCCCGAGAGGGTGAGTACAAAGGAAGCGTCCGTTCCTTGAGAACTCAACAGCGTGCCAAAAGTCAACGCCAGATATGTTGAT